>JBDNCK010000048.1:0-9065 GCA_046719675.1 Sphingomonadaceae bacterium
GCAGCCCCTTCACCACGGCACGCGCCCGCGACAGGATGAGCTCGGTGGACAGTGCCTGCGGCACCTCGCGCAGCGGAATGTGGATGGTCACGGGAACCGTCTTCAGGTCCGGCCCCACCATCATCATTGCCACATTGCCGGCAGCCACGCCGCAGCGCTCGGCGATGAACTCGGTCTGGCCCGGATGCTGGAAACCGATGGCATAGAGCTGGCTCTTGGCGACCGGCGCCGTGACCAGCCCGGAGGTGATGCCCGCACGCGCAAGCCCGACGGCCAGCTCCAGCGAATCGAGCGCACAGCGGGCGCCGGCGAGATTGGGAAGGCCGGGCTCGATGCTGCCGGGATCCTCCACCTGCAGCAGCGGCAGGGCGGTTGCGAACAGCCCCGGCGCCTCCCCGGGATGGGTGATGGTGGCAAGCGGGCCGTCCCACACGGCCTCCACCGAACGCCGGTCTCCGATCGCAAAAAAGGGCTCAAGCCCATGCGCCTCGCGCATCGCCCAGGCCTTGGCGATGACTTCCGGGCCGATCCCGGCCGGATCGCCGAGGGCCACGCCGAGCGGCGGGACAGGCACCGGCGCCGGCTTCTCGAGGACCGGCATTCCCCCGCTCATCGATAGTCGACGACGGCGTCGCGCCGCAGGTCGCGCAGATAGCGCCGGGCAGCACTGTTCACGCGCTCGTCGCTCATCTGCGCATAGACATCGTCGAAGGAGGGCATCGCCGAGGCGGATCGCACATCGTCCCGCCCGCACAGGATGAGCACCCTGAGGCCGTCGCGCTGCGACCCGAACGGCGGCGTGGTGCCTCCGATGGGAAGCGCGCCCACGATTTCCTGCAGCGGCCCCGGCAGTTCGCTCAGGCGGATGCTGTCATTCGAGACGACCGTGCCGCCAAGCTCGGACGCCACGGCCTCCGCCCGGCCGCAGCCGCCCATGGAGCGGGTGCGATCCTGCACCTGGTCGGCCAGCTTGCGCGCCTGCGCCTCGGTCACGTTTTCGGCAAGCGGGATGGTGATCTGCTTCATCGAGAGGATTGCGTCCGTCGGATTTCCGCCCAGCACCTGGCGTTTCTCGATGAGCGCATAGATTCCGACCCCGCCGGGAAGACCCACCGGATCGGAGACGGTACCGCGCGGCATGCTGGCAATGAGGCCGGCGACATCGGGCGAAAGCTGTTCCGCACGGACCCAGCCCAGATCGCCGCCGACCGCAGCCGTCGAGGCCTCGGAGAATTGCCGGGCGTAGGCCACGAAGCTGGCGCCACCGCGTATGGCCTGCACGATCCGCTGCGCATCGGCCATGACACGGGGCATCTGCTCGGGCGTGGCGGAGAGGAAAATCTCGCCGACGCGATACTCGTCCTGGCCCTTGGCCTGCTCGAGCCGGCGGATGACCGCGGCCACCTCCTCGTCACCCACGTTGATGAAGGGCTCCACCCGCTTTCTCAGCAGCCGCGACCAGGCAATCTCCGCCCGGATCTGCTGCTTCATGGAAAGCGGCGAGGAGCCAACCGAGCGCAGATAGGCGCCGAAGGCCTCCGCATCCTGTCCGAAATTCTCGGCAATGCGCCGGTAGGTCTGCTCGACGTCGGCTTCGGGCGCCGTCACGTCATGCTCGGCAGCCTCCTGGATCTGCAGCTGCTCGTCGATCAGGTTGCGCAGCACCTGCAGGCGCAGGATCTGCCGTTCCTCGGGCGAGACCCGGCCCTGGTTGGCGGCCAGCACGAGGTTCAGGCGCTGGTCGACATCGGTATCCGTGATGATGTCGCCGTTGACGATGGCGGTTGCCTTGCGGACATTGGGCTCGACAGCGCCAAGCACGGTCAGTTCCGGGATGTCGCCGAGGAACCCCGGCGGCATGCCGAGGCTTGCCATCTGCTGGGCGGAAAGCGGGATCGAAACAGCACCGAGCAGGAACGCGACGGCAGGCAGACGGAGCATGATCATCGTTGCGCGATTCAATCCTTCGAGGCGCAGGCGCGTGCCCGCTGACACGGAGTGCCACTCCGCATAGCCGAGCAGGCCTTCTCCTGCCATAGGAATCGCGGGCTGAATGTTTGCTTACCCCGTCCGCGCACCGACCCTAGCCAAGCGTCCGCAGCCGGAACGAGAAGGTGAAGGAGCTGCCCACCGGCGCGTTCAGATTGTCCACATAGTTGCGGCGCCAGGTGAAGCGGAAGTCGAAACATTCGTCCGCGTAGATGAGGCCGACCCGGTGCCGGATGGGCTGGAAGCCGTCGTTCACGGTTGCCGGATCCTCCGAGACGGAGGTCAGATCCACGATGAAGGAGGCAAAGGCCGACCAGTAGCGGAACAGGGCTGCCTGGCCGCCGAATCGCAATTCCTCCTGGTCGGTCAGATCCTCGAGTTCGATATCGCGGTTGAAGCGGAGGTAACCGACCGTCACGAAATTGCGTTCGCTCCCCAGCGACAGGTCAAGTTCGCTCCTGCGGATGGCAAGGCTGTCCTTGTCGAGGCGCAGCCGCTGGGTGAGGCTCCCGAAGCGCCCGGAGCGAAGGGTGAAGCGCGCGACGATATCGGATGCGCGGTCGGCAAGGCCCGTCCCGTCCGGAAACAGCGTGGCCGCGTCGCTCAGCCGGTAGCTCTGGCCGATGTCGCCCGACAGCGCGAGCCCCCGCCGGGACCAGTCCCAGGAGACTCCATAGGTTACCCGGGCTCCGCCTTCCCAGCGATCGAAGCCGGGAAACCGGTTGAGCGCGAACAGGTTGATGTCTTCCAGTTCGACGGCGCGGCTGTCCTCGTTGGGGATGCCGCTGTTCCTGCCGGACGGCGAGGCAACGAGCTGGACCCGCGGTATCAGCACCTGTGTGCCGCGGCCGAGCGGGCCGATGAGGGGCCACTGGACATCAAGCGCTGCAAGCGGAATGAAGCGCCCCTGCACACCGTCCGTGCCGGCATAGACGGGGACATCCGCGAAGTCCGAGTCCGAGACGGCATAGAAATCGCTGCGCAGCATCGTCGTCAGGTTGATGCGTTGGCCCATGGCCGTCGTGAACAGCCGGTCCCAGCGGGCTTGCCCGATGAGGCGCGCCATGTCCTGCCCGTCGGCGCGAAAGATGCCAAGCGCATTGCCGTCGAAGCGCAGCTGGCCGCCCAGCGGCTGCGCGTCCGGCCGCCAGGTGACATCCACCACGGGGACGGCCTGCGGGATCCGGCTCGGCTCGGCATCGGGCGCCAGGTCCTGGAAGTACCAGGCACGCGCCCCGAAATAGAGGCCCGGCTCTTCCTTCTCGATGGCAAGGAAGGACCGGAAGCGGTTGTCATAGGTGATCTCGTAAAAGCCGGGAAAATTGGGGTCGGTGGTGATCCGCGTCGAGAAGGTCGAGCGCCAGCCGCCGCCATGGCGGAAGCGGCCATTGCCCTCGATCATGCCGCGAAAGGCCTCGCGCCCGGTCCGGATCACATTGCCTTTCGAATCGAACGCCTGCCCTTCCGACCAGGTGCCGCGCAGGGCCACCCGCAACGGTCCCTCGGTCAACAGCTGGCGATATTCGAGCGCCAGCATCGGGTTCTCGAGCGAATAGATGTGCGCGGTTGCCGTCAGATCCTTGTTGGGTGCGATGGCCAGATAATAGGGTATCGCAGCTTCGAACCCCAACTGATTGGAAATGCGGATATCAGGCGCCAGAAGCCCGGACTGGTTACGCAGGCGGCTGTCCGGGTGGGAGAAGCGCGGCAGGGCAAGGATGGGTATCCCCCACGCCTCGAGCCGGGCGCCGCGATAGTGCACGCGCCCCTCCTCGGGATCATGGCGCACGCGCACCGCCTTGACGACCCACAGCGGGGTCTGCGGGCAGCCAGCATCGTCCACCACGGCGCAGGGCGAATAGATGGCGCGGTCCAGCTGCGTCGTGCCGCCTTCCCTGGCGCCGCGGCTGGCGGCAAGCCTTCCGCCGTCGGCAAGCACCAGCAGCAGGTTCTCGATCAGGCCATCGCGCAGGTCTTCCGAAAGCTGCATCGTGTCCGCGACGGCGACATTGCCCTCGGCGTCCGCCACGCGGACGGACCCCGTTGCCGTCACCAGCCCGGTCCTGCGGTCCCAGCGGATCTCGTCCGCCGTCAGCACCTGGTCGCCGCGCCGCAGGACGACATCGCCGCTTGCCACGACCAGATCCTCCCGCTCGGAATAGACGAGATCATCTGCGGCAAAGGTGATGAAGCGATCGCCGGCCTCTTCCTCTTCGGGCGGCGGCGCGGCTGACTGGGCCATGAGCGGCGCGGCCACCCCGGCAAGCAGTGCCGTCACCAGAGCCCGTCCCGCCCATTGCATGGCGGACGCTTGGCCAAGGCAGCCCCTGCTTGCAAGACTCAGACGGGCAACACCCGGCGACGTTTCGAAAAGTGAAGATAGCCGACATTGGCCCCCAGCCGCCAGCCCGCGCCCAGGCGCACCGGCACCAGCCGCACGCCTTCGAGCTGGTGATAGCCAAGCGAGACCCCGCCGACGAGATAGGCCCTGCCTTCCACTGCCGGATAGCGGCGATAGATTTCCTCGGTGTCGTGCAGGTCATAGACGAGGATGAAGACGGTGGAGGCATCGCCACCGATATCCGGCCCGAGCGAAGGCCCCTGCCAGTAGACCCGGCGGTTGCCCTCGATCTTGGAATGGAGGGTGCCCTTCCCATAGCGGATGCCGACTCCGAACGCGCCGCCGCCTTCGCGGCCCACGACATAGCCGTTGGGCTGGCCATTCTCCTCGAAGGCTCGCTCGATGGCCCTGGCGATGCCCTGAGCGCCCTTGCCGAATGCCCCGTCGGCTGCGCGCACGATTTCCTCGAAGGTGTAGGCGTTGTCGGTTGCGGCCTGCGGCGCGGCTTCGGCGCCCTGACCGGCGCGCAGCGGGCGGCCCGCCATGGCCAGACCCAGCAGCGCCGAACCCATGCCCAGCAGATTCCGACGTGTATGCATCGCTCCCTCCTTGCAACGACCCTGGTGTCCGGACGGTGAATCGCGTGTGAATCAGCCTTCCGCGATGACCGGGTTCGAAAGGACGGGAAGGCCGCTTACTTCTACCTCCACCACATCGCCGGGAAAGAGGTACAGCGGCGGCTTGCGCTTTTCGCCCACGCCACCGCAGGTGCCGGTTGCAATCACGTCGCCTGGCCGCAGCTCGGTGAAGCTGCTGACATAGGCGATGAGGGTCTCGACATCGTGGATCATGAGCGCGGTCTGCGTGTGCTGCACGACCTCGCCATTGACCCGGGTTGCAAGCGTGTGCGTCCGCCAGTCCCCGAAGGCGGCCGCCGGCACGAGCTCTGGCCCGATGCTGCCCGAGCGGTCGAAATTCTTGCCGGGCGTGAACTGGGCGGTGTGGCGTTGCCAGTCCCTGACCGAGCCATCCATGAAGCAGGTCCAGCCCGCGATGTGGGCAAGGGCATCCGCCCGCGGGATGCGCCGGCCCGGCTTGCCGATCACCAGCGCCAGCTCGCCTTCATAATCGAGGCAGTCCGATGCGGCCGGCTTCACGATGCCCTCCCCGGCACGCACCAGGGAATGCGGCGTGCGCAGGAACAGCATCGGGTGCGGGCCCGTCTCCCCGCGCCCCATCTCGTCGCGATGGGCGGCATAGTTGACGGCCGCGCAGAAGATGCGGGCGTCAGCCTCGGGGAACCAGCTCATGCCGCGCGCGCGCGCGCCCGCCAGCGGGCGATCCCGTCGGCCAGCGGGACGAGGGCTTCGGGCACCTCTCCGAGCGCGTGGGCAAGATCCGCGCTGGCAATGTCGAGACCGCCAGCGAAGCTCCCATAGGCCGGAAGGACGAGGCGGTTGCCGGCAAGCGCGAAGCAGCGGCGGGCGAGCGTGCCCCCTGACGCAGTCGGCAGCCGGACCTTGGGATGGAAATGGCCGCTGATCTCGGGCCCGGCCTCCGCCCGGTCGGCCTCGTGGCGAAAGGCGATGCCGCCGATGCAAAGCTGTGGGACCACCTCGCCTCCCAGCGCTGCAGCACATGCCCCATCATGATTGCCGACAACCCAGGTCCAGCGGCGCATGGACAGGAGGCCTGCCAGCCGGGTGCGGGCGGGATCGCTGAGCCGCATGGGCCCGCCCCTGTCGTGAAAGCTGTCGCCAAGCGCAAGCACATGGCGCGCGCCGGTGCGCGCAAGCGCATCGGCCAGGCGGTCGAGCGCATCGATGCTGTCGTGCGGCGGCACCAGCCAGCCCGCGCGCGCCATCGCGCTGCCCTTCTCCAGGTGCAGGTCGGCAACCACGAGAAGCGCCTCGCGCGGCCAGAACAGCGCCCCGCAGCCCAGCAGGTGGACGACTTCACCCGCGAAGGAAAGCGCATGAGGCATTGCGGAACGAATAGCGAACAGGCTCGCTGGCGCAAGACCCTTCAGAACTGGCTGCGCCATCCGAATTCCACCTGGACTTCGCCATCCTTCACGCCCGGCGTGTCAGGCCGGTCGGTCTGGGCGCGCAGCTCGAGACGGATGTCCCCGAAGCGGGTCGGCAGATCCGCCCCTCCCGTTCCGATCCACATCCGCTCGTTCGTCTGCGAAATGCGGTGGTTGGGATTGTCGAACAGGTTGATGTTGGCCCTGCGGATGGAGCCGTGGAAGCGCCGGTTGCGGGCGTCGGTCACCATGGCGTCGATGGTGATGAGCCGTGAATCCCCGTCGAGCGAGAAGCCCAGCGGGCGGCGGTCATAGGTGAACCCGTCCGTGTAGATGAAATTGTTGTAGAGCGAGCCAGGATATTTGGTGCCGCCGAACAGGTTGGACGCCAGCGCATCGGTATATTCGATGCCGATCGCATATGTGTCTCCGCCATCGCCAAGGGGTCCGTGCAGCCTGCCCCCGACCCGTCGGGCAAACTGCTCGATCACGAAATTGTCCTCGTCCTCGGCGACCGTCTCGACAAAGAGCTTTCCGCCATGCCCGGCGCGGCCCAGCCGGAAATGATAGCTGAAATCGAAGCCGGCCAGCTGGTTCCCCGGCTCGTCGAAGGTCCCGGTATTGTCGCGGTCGAACAGGCCGATGAGCGCATCCACCCAGATCTGGAAATCGCAGGGCCGGTTCCGCCCGCACATCTGGATCCCGCGCACGAAACCGGCGGTAAAGCCAGGCGTCGGCTCGAACTCCACGCGCATGCCCAGCAGCACCGGATTGCTGAAGTCGTTGCGCTCCTCATTGGCAACGCCGCCGAACATGTCGAAGCGCAAGGGGCCCAGCCACTTGAGCACGGGAAAATCGATCCGTCTGGGCTCGAGCAGCTTCACGCCGACCTTGGGAATCGGGCGGGCAGAGGTGGAAAACAGCAGGCCACCGTCATTGCCGGGGCCCCAGTAGGTCTCGACATGGCCGCCATAAAGTGCCCAGTTGCCCAGCTGCATTGCAACGAAGATCGGCCGCAGCTGTGGCCCGCCGGTGACTTCGGTGGCAGGGCGGTCGCCGCGCTTGATGTAGCTGGCCCCCCAGCCGACGGTGAACCTCGAAAGATCATGTTCGGCAGCCACGGTCATGTCGACATCGCCGCGTGCCGTCTGCTGGAAGCCGCGCACCAGTGCCGGCTCGTTGGTGACCCTGCCCTCCGCGCGGAACCGGTTGGCGCGCCGGTTGTAGTCTGCCATCGCCTCCACCCGCTGCACGGCAGCCGCCAGGCCCGGCGGGAGCGCAAGGCCACGCGCGCGCTCGAGGCCGCGCTCGATCTGCGCCCATGGAAGCGGCCAGCTTTCGGTGGGCCCAGTGATGATGCCGTTGGAGCGCAGCAGCTCGATGTCCGCGCGCAAGCGCGCGTCCCCCGGCTCGACCCATGGCCCGGCACCGGCCGGCCACGCCAGCAAACAGGCCACCAGTCCCGCGAGCCAGCGCGCCGTCATCCGGGCCAATCCGCCTCTGCGAGCGCGAGCGCACGGGGATCATCGATGTCGAGCCAGGGCGCATTCCCGACATCGACAGCATATGCGCGACCCCTCCGGGCGAGCATCCGCACGCCATCGGACAGGCCCGGGGATGGAAGGCTGGCAAGCGCGTCTGCAAGTTCCGGCGTGATCCGGAAGACGCCCGTATCATAGGCATCATAGACAAGCAGGTCCTTGCCGATGCCGCAGATCCGTCCGTCTGCCGTGCGTACCTTCGTCACATCCGCCTCATCGACGGCCGGATGCCCGAGCCGGCGGTCAACCGCAAGGAGGAGCGGGGCAGCAGGCGCGGCGAGCAACCGCTCAAGCAGGACAGGCGACACCAGATGGTCCCCCATCATCAGCACGGTATCAGCGCGAATCGCGTCGCGCGCCGCCAGCAGCGAGGATCCATTGGGTGTCGTCGCCCAGGCCGGGGCCAGGATCGTCTCGACGCCCGCCAGTCCTGCCACCGCAGCCGCGACATCGCCGGCGCCATGCCCCACCACGACGCGGATCGTCTGCACGCCGGCGCCTGCAAGGACATCGACGGCATGGAGGATCAGCGGCCGCCCCCTGACGGGCACGAGCGGCTTGACCGGAGCAACCGACCGCAGGCGACTGCCATGGCCGGCTGCAAGAATGATCGCCGACATGCCAGCCGCCATGCGAAGAGGTCACCCCCGGGGCGGGTCAGTGGCGGGTCGGGGTCAGGTCCCCATCGAGGAAGCGCGCGACAGCGGCCTCGGCTTCCTCGTCGCGCATCTGTTGCGGCGGATGCTTGCACCAGGCAGCCGCGGGGCCGGCCAGCACCCCCCCGATGCCGCGATCGCGGGCGATCTTCGCACAGCGGATCATGTCGATGGCAACGCCGGCGCTGTTGGGGCTGTCCTCGACCGAAAGGCGCAGCTCGACATGCATCGGCACGCCGCCGAACAGATGGCCTTCCAGGCGCATGAAGGCAATCTTGTTGTCCTTCTGCCAGGCGACATAGTCGGAGGGCCCGACATGGATATTCTCCGGGTCCAGCCGCCGCTCGGCAGCGGACTGCACGGCTTCCGTCTTGGACCGCCTCTTCGAGGACAGACGATCGCGTGCGAGCATGTTGAGGAAGTCGGTATTGCCGCCGGTGTTCAGCTGGTAAGTCCGCAAGAGCCGCACTCCGCGCCGCGCGAACAGGTCTGCAAGCGCGCGGTGCAGAATG
>JBDNCK010000049.1:0-9013 GCA_046719675.1 Sphingomonadaceae bacterium
ACGGTGAGCAAAAGGGTTAGCAGCAGCAGGAACCGGTCGGAGGCCGGCGTGCGCATGTAGGCGCGCCAGCGGTGCGGCTCGCTCATGTTCCAGGCCGTCAGCATCAGGAGCGCAGCAAGCGCTGGCAGGGCCAGCCCACCGGCAAGCGGGCCGGCAAGCAGCATCACCAGGAGGATGACGCCGGCATGGACGATGCCCGCCACGGGCGTGCGGGCGCCGGCCTTCACATTGGTGGCCGTGCGCGCGATCGCGCCGGTTGCCGGCAGCCCGCCAAACAGGGCCGAGCCGATGTTCGCAAAGCCCTGCGCGGCGAGCTCGGCATTGGGCCGATGCGCGCTGCCGATCATGCGATCGGCGACCATTGCCGACAGCAGCGATTCAATCCCGGCAAGAAAGGCGATGACCAGCGCGGAAGGCAGCAGCTCGAGCAGGCGGGCAGGCGTGAGGTCGGGAAGGCGGGGGACCGGCAGCGTGTCCGGAAGCGCTCCGAAGCGCGAGGCGATGGTGTCGACGGGTAGGTCGAGCAGGGCAACCGCCGCAGAGGCCGCCGCCAGCACGAAGATGAGCCCCGGCCCGCGCGGCCAGGCCCGCCGCGCCCACAGGATTGCCAGCATCGACAGGAGCGCAAGGCCGATGGCCGCGGGGTTGGCGGTCGCCCGGGCGTCCCACAGCGCCGAGAGCTTGGCCAGGAAATCCGCCGGGACCTGTGCGATCCGGAGGCCCAGCAGATCCTTGAGCTGGCTGGTGGCGATCACGATGGCAATCCCGATCGTGAAGCCGTTGATGACCGCTTCGGGCACATGCCGGACGAGTGCGCCCAGCCGCGCCCAACCTGCAGCCACGAGGAGGACACCCGCCATCAGGGTCGCCAGGATCAGCCCGTCCAGCCCATGCTGCGCGATGACACCGTAGACGACGACGATGAAGGCGCCAGTCGGGCCGCCGATCTGCACGCGGCTGCCGCCGAGCGCGGAAATGAGGAAGCCGCCGACGATGGCCGTCACCAGGCCGGTGGCCGGCGGGGCACCCGAGGCAATGGCGATCGCCAGGCTGAGCGGCAGGGCCACAAGGGCAACCGTGAAGCCGGCAAGGCAATCTGCCACCAGGGTCTGGCGGCCATAGCCCTGCAGCGTCGTGAGAAGCTTGGGCTTCATGCCCGCAGGAATGACCAAAGGTCAGCGCATGTCAAAGGGCAAAACTGCATGCCCTCCATGCATGTGGGCAACAATCAGGTCTTGGTCGGGCGGGAAAGCTGCTCCGGCTCGAGCAGACGGTGTAGGTGGACGACCACATATTTCATCTCGGCATCGTCGACGGTGCGCTGGGCCTCCGCCCGCCAGGCCTTCTCGGCGGACGCATAGTCGGGAAAGATGCCAACCACATGCAGCTTGTCGGGTTCGGCGAAGTCGAGGGTCATCGGGTCCTTCACCCTGCCGCCGAAGACGAGATGCAGCTTGCTCATGCCGCCTGCTCCATCGCCTGATATTCCTCTGTCACCTGCGCGAGCATTTCCTTGAGCCAGGCATCGAACTGCGGGCCTTCCCAGGCGCGGTGATCGCCCTTCGCATAGGCCAGTGCGTTGCGGTGATAGAAGAGTGCGTTCATGCGGTTGGCAATCCAGTTGTTGGCCGTGCGGATGATCTTTGCCGGCGCGCCGACAACGATGGAATTGGCGGGCACGTCGGTGCCGTCCTTCACATAGGCATGCTGGCCCACGATGGAATTGTCGCCGATGCGGCTGGAATAGACGGTCGCGTTGATGCCCACGAGCACATGGTTGCCGATGACCGATCCGTGGATGGTTGCATGGTGGGTGATGGAGCAATAGTCGCCAATCTCGACCGGTCGGCCGGGATCGGGATGGATCATCACGAAATCCTGGATGTTGGTGAAGCGGCCGATCTTTACATGCGCGGCCTCCGCGCGGACGGCGGCGTTGATCCAGACGGACGATCCCTCGCCCACCTCGACATGGCCGTAGAGGTGCGCGGACGAGTGGATGAAGGCGGCAGCGCGCGTGTCGACCCCGGTCATGAGGCAGTGCGCTACTGCGTCTGGCGCATGAAGTCCACGAGGGCGTCAAAGCCGTTGCGCTGGATATAGGCGTCGAAGTCCGCCTCCTGCGTGAGCGCGATATTGACTCCGCTGACCGTCAGGTTGGCGATCAGCCAGCGATCGCCGCTGCGGGTCACCTGCCAGATGGTGTCGAACGGCCTGCCGCCCGCCGGGTCGGTCACCCGCGCATGGACATCGACATCGCCACGCGTGCCGCGCGGGACCTGGCGGATGACCGTCACCTTCGAGTCCGCAAAGTCGTACAGGCGGTCCGCGTAGGTATTCACGAAGAAGCCCGGCAGCGCCTCGCGATAGGCCTGGAGCTGGGCCGGCGTGAGCCCGGCACGATGCTTGCGGATGAGCCGCATGCCCGAGGTGTCGACGGCGAAATTCTCGCGCAGCAGGGTGCGGAACCTGGCGCGGGCATCGGCCTTCGAAAGCGACTTGTCGCGCAGCACGGCAAAGGCCTCGTTGGCCAGCTGCTCGACGAATGCGGCCGCCTCCTTCTGCTGGGCAGGCGTTGCTGCCTGCGCGGCAGCAGGCGCTTCGGCAAGCGGCGCGGCCAGCAGCGAGAGGGCGAGAAGGGCAGGGGCAAGAAGCGGACGCATCATTCCTCTCAAACCGCCGGGCTCAGCGGTTGTTCCAACAAGAAGATCCTTGTGTGGCAGGCTGTTGCCGAGACCGCCTTGAACCGCGCTTGAACGCGTCAGCCGCGCCGCCCCCTGGGCAGCAGGGCCGCAAGAATGGCGCCGAGCGCAAAACCGACGATCACGCTTGCCATTGGGCTCTCACGGGTCTGCCGCTTCGTCCAGGCGGCTGCCTCCACGGCTGCATCCTCGACGGCGTCTGCGGCATAGGCTGCCCGGTCCCTCGCGGACACCGAGAGTTCGGCCGCGCGCGACCGCGACCGGTAATAGGTCTGGCCGAGCGCCTCGCCTGCACCTTCGGCCCTTTCCTTCAGGTAGCGGATGGTGTCGCTTTCCTCGCCGTTCGTCGGGTGCATCTGGGGATCCTCCGTCGTATAGGCCTGCTCTACCGGAATGACCCGGCGCCTTGTGCTGAACCCGATGGCGGCCAGCACGCCCAGCAGGGCAGCCGCCGACAGCATGAGGCCCGTGTTCGCGCGCACCCACAGGCCTGTTGCATCGAGGAGCGCATCGGTCTCTGCCGTCACGCGCGCCTTCGCCCGCCTGGCAGAAGCGCGCATGACCGCCCTGGGTTCGAGGCGGACGGCCAGATCGGCAAGGCCCATCGCGATCCCTGCCCGCGCCCGCGCGGCTTCGGCCTCAAGTTCTTCCATGCGTGTCATGCTGTTCTTCTTCCTGCCCGTGTCGGCGCTGCGGCGCAATGGCATCGGCAACGGCGCGCAGGTCCCCCCCGACCCGCGCCAGCGTCCGCTCGGGAAGCAGGCTGAGCGCATCCGCGCCGCGCCGCGCTGCGCCCAGCAGCAGGAAGCCGAGCAACAGGCACAGCCCGGCGACCGCCAGCAGGGCAGGGAGCCAGCCGAACGCCTGCGCCAGCGCCACGAGGCCTGCCAGCAGCAGGAACAGGAGCGCCAGACCGATCAGGCCTGCACCCATGCCAAGCCGTGCGCCGATCCCGAGCGCGGCGCGCACATTGGACCTGGTCTCCAGTCGGGCAAGTTCCGCCTCGGTGCGCAGCAGCGTCGTGGTATCGGCCGCAACCTGCCGCGCCGTGGTGAATACCGAGTCCGGTTGCTCAGGCCTCGTGGCCATCATCCCCGCCCGACTTCAGCACCCGGGCAAGCGCGAAGCCAAGCACGGCGGCAACCCCGATCGCAATCGCCGGCTTTTCCTTGACGAACGCCTTCACATCCTGCCCGAGCTCGTCAAGCGACTTGTCCTTCAGCACGTCGGACAGCCTGTCCATCCCGTCGGCCGCGCGCTTGGCATAGTCGGCTGCAGCAGCAGCGGTGTCGCCTTCGCCGGCCTTGCCGGCAAGGCTGCGCACGGCGTCTGCGATGCTGTGGAGCGCGTCGGCGGCCTTGCCCTTGCCGGTGTCGGCCGCATCGCGCACGGCCTCGCCGGCCTTGCCGGCATACTGGCCGGCATCCGCGCGGATTTCCTCGAAGCGCCGCGTTGCCTTGGCGCTCACTTCGCGAATCAGGTCCTCGGCGCGGTCAGCCGCCTCGGCTGCCTTCCCGGCGGCCTCGGACGCAGCAGCGCTCGCCGTTTCCACCACGTCCTCGATGTCCTTCTCGACCTTCTCGGCATTTCCCATGGCAAGTCTCCCTGGCAGTCGGGCCGGAGCGCCCATCCTTTAACTAGGGTGAACCGGCGTGGTTCCAAGCCCCCGCCTGAATCCGCTGCCGCTAGAGCACCTCGAACAGGCCGGCAGCGCCCATGCCGCCGCCCACGCACATCGTCACGACGACATGGCGCACGCCCCGGCGCTTCCCCTCGATGAGCGCATGGCCCGTCAGGCGCGCCCCCGACATCCCGAACGGGTGACCGATGGAAATGGCGCCCCCGTTGACATTGAGCCGCTCCATCGGGATCCCGAGCACATCCGCACAGTGCAGCACCTGCACCGCGAAGGCCTCGTTCAGCTCCCAAAGACCGATGTCGTCCACCTTGAGGCCGTGCTGCTTCAGGAGTTTCGGCACGGCGTGGATCGGCCCGATCCCCATCTCGTCCGGGGCAAGGCCGGCCACGGCCATGCCGACATAGCGGCCGAGCGGGGTCAGGTTGCGGCGCGCGGCCTCGCCTGCTTCCATCAGAACCGAGGCCGACGCCCCGTCGGACAGCTGGCTGGCGTTTCCTGCCGTGATGTTCCGGCCCGGCCCGCGCACGGGTGTCAGGCCCTTCAGCCCCTCGAGCGTCGTCTCCGGCCGGTTCCCCTCATCCTTGGTGAGGGTCACCACCTGCTCGGAGACTTCCTTCGTCTCCTTGTTCACCATCTTCATGGTTGCCGTCACTGGCACGATCTCGTCGTCGAAGCGGCCGGCATGTTGCGCAGCCGCTGTCCGCTGCTGCGACAGCAGCGCATATTCATCCTGCCGGTCGCGGCTGATGCCGTAACGTTCGGCGACCACTTCGGCGGTATCGATCATCGGCATGTAGATGTCGGGCACCATGGCGACCAGCTCCGGGTCGCCCTCGATGCGGAAACGGTCGTTCTGGACCGTCGAGATCGAGTCGACGCCCGCACCGACGGCGATCTGCATGCCGTCGACAATGATCTGCTTGGCAGCGGTTGCAATCGCCATGAGGCCGGACGAGCATTGCCGGTCGATCGTCTGTCCCGAAACCGTGACCGGAAGCCCGGCGCGCAACAGCGCAAGGCGTGCGATGTTGGGCGCGCCCGAGCCCTGTGTGAGCACGCAGCCCATCACGACATCGTCTACCTCCGGCCCCTCGAGCTTCGCCCGTTCGACGGCGGCCTTGACGGCATGGCTGGCAAGCGTGGGGGTCAGGGTCGCGTTGAAGGCTCCGCGATGCGCCTTGCCAATTGGCGTGCGGGCGGTGGAAACGATGACGGCCTCGCGCATGGTCAGTCTCCCGAGGGTGCTGGTGGAAAACGCGGCGCGCCGGACTCCAGCGGAAGGGCAAGCCCCCCGCAGACCAGCGCCACCATATGATAGAAGCCGACGAGCTGGATGACTTCCAGAAGGGCTTCCGGTGCCAGGTCCTCTGCCAGTGCCGCAAATTCGCGATCATCGAGGCGCTTTCGGTCGAGAAGCGCATCGACGGCGGCGACAAGGCCGGCTTCGCCTTCGGACCAGCTGGGCGAGCCCGGGCCGCCATGGACGGTGGCGGCTATGGCTGCCTCGTCGAGCCCGGCCCGCGCCGCAAAACCGGCGACATGGATGCCCCATTCATATTCACAGCCCGTTCGCGCGGTTGTCCGCAGGATGACGATCTCGCGCTGACGAAGCGACAGCGGCCCGCGGTCGAGCAGCGAGCCCCCTGCGAACTTTCGCCAGGCACGTTCCGACGTTGCCATGGTCGTGAACAGGCGAAGTGGCGGCATGCCGGGGGGCATCGTCCTGGCCATGGCCTCGGCAAACCAGTCGGGAAAGGGCGGCTCGAGCGGTGCAATACGGGGCGCGCCGTCAGACATAGAGAAGATTGATCCACTCGGCCTGGAGCGCGGGCTTTTCCTCGCCCTCGATCTCGACCGAAACCTCGTAGGTGAGCTGCACGGCGCCATTGGCACGCGTGGCGACATCGGCCAGCTTGAAATGCCCGCGCACACGGCTTCCCGACTTCACCGGCGCCAGGAACCGGACGCGGTTGAGCCCGTAGTTCACGCCCATCTTCACGCCCTCGAGCACGGGCATCGCCGTGTAGCCCATGGGCGCCATCAGCGACAGCGTGAGGAATCCATGGGCGATGGTGGTCCCGAAGGGGGTGTGTTTCGCAAGCTCGGGGTTCACATGGATGAACTGGTGGTCCCCCGTGGTCTCGGCAAACCGGTCGATCCGGTCCTGGTCGACGAGGATCCAGTCGGATGTGCCGACGACTTCGCCCACCTTCGCCTTGAGCTCATCGAGCGTCAGCGCGCGCCCCATGTCCTCCTCCCCCATGCCTCAGTTTGCGACAAGGCCTTAGGCCGGGCCGCAGGGCGAGGCAACCAGTCAGTCGCGCTGCGCGTCGCCCCCGGCCGAGGCCTGCCGGAGCCCCTTCTTGCCGGCAATCAGGCGCACCGCCTGCTTTTCCGGAAAGGGGTCCACCACCTTGCCGTCTGGCCCTGCAAGCATTTCCACCTGCACCGGATAGGCGAAGCTGATTCCTTCGTCGCGGAACCGGCGCATCAGCGCGATCATGATCGTCTGGCGCGCGTCGAACATTTCGACGAGGCCCGGTGCGTCCACGAAGAAGATGAGCTCGAAATCCAGCGAATAGGCGCCATAGCCAATCAGGTGGCAGCGGTCGAAGCGGGCGAGCGGCACCTCGCCGATGATGGCTTGCAGCATGCCGGGAATGGCCTCGAGCTGCTCGGGCGATGTCTCGTAGGTCACGCCGAACTGGAGCACCACGCGGCGCCGCTCGAAGGTCGCATAGTTGGCGACGGTCGCGTTGAGCAGCTTGGCGTTGCTCATGATGACCATTTCGCCCGAAAGGGCGCGGATGCGGGTGGACTTGATGCCGATCTCCTCGACGATCCCGACTGCACCTGGCTCGTACATGATGGCGTCGCCACGCTTGAACGGCTTGTCGAAGACGATCGAGAAGGCCGCAAACAGGTCCGACAGCACGCCCTGCGCGGCAAGGCCGATGGCGATGCCGCCGATGCCAAGACCGGCGATGAGGCCGGTGATGTTCACCCCGAGATTGGCGAGCAGGGTCAGGAAGGCGATGATCCACACCGCCGCGGAGAGCAGCCCGCGCATGAGCGCAAGGGCGGTGTCATCGTCGGTGCGCTCGGAGCGGGCCTGAAGCACGCCCATCAGCAGGCTCTGCACCCACAGCGCTGCCTGGATGACGGCGGCCACCGTGAAGAGGAAGACGATGATGCCGCTGATGATCGGCGGTGGCCCGGCCGTGCCGGCCACGATCCTGAGCGCCGCCAGCGCCAGGAACCAGGATCCGGTGCGTTGCACGGTGTTGGCGAGCTGCTCGCGCCAGATCGGACTCGAGACCGCCCGCAGGACAAGGCTCCGAACCAGCCAGCGCACCACCAGCAGCGCAAGAAAGATGCCGCCCGCAATCGCAAGCAGGGTCAGCGCTTCCTCCGGGCGGTTGGCGAACCAGCCCACGACCGACCGCAGGGCCGGCGACAGTTCGCCATTCAGCAGGTCTCCGGGCGCGATCGCATCGGCAAGCAGGATATCGGGTTGCATCCGCGCCCACATAGGTGCTGCACCGCGGCGACGGAACCCTTGCCTTCGCGCACAATCGCGACCAAGGGCTGGCGCCCATGCCCGTGCCACCTGAATTCGCTGCAGGAAACGAACCCCCGGTCGCGCTCGTGACCGGCGGGGCCAAGCGCATCGGCGGCGCCTTTGCCGAGGCGCTTGCGGCCGAGGGTTTCCGGGTCGCAATCCACTGCAACCGCTCGCGCGAGGAGGCCGAAGCGCTTGGCCGGCGCCTGGCCGCTGCCGGCGCGCCGGCGCCGATCGTGGTTGCAGCCGACCTCGCCGCGCCCGACGTCGGCCGGCAGATCCTCGATGCCCTGCCGCAGGCGCCTGCCGTCCTCGTCAACAATGCCTCGCTGTTCGAGGACGACCGGATCGAGGATTTCGCGACCGAACGCTTCGACCGGCATATGGCCGTCAATCTCCGGGCACCGGCGCTGCTCGTCCAGGAGATGGCGCAACGCCTCCCGGCGGACCGGAACGGCCTCGTCATCAATCTCCTCGACGCCAAGCTTTCCAGCCTCAACCCCGACTTCTTCACCTACACGCTCTCGAAGATCGGGCTCGACGGCATGACGGAGTTGGCCGCGCGCTCGCTGGCGCCGCGCATCCGCGTGAACGCGATCGCGCCTGCCATCACCGTCATCTCGGGGTATCAGAGCCGCGAGAATTTCGCCGCGGCGCACCTGCTCAACCCGCTGGCGCGCGGGGTGGAGCCGGCGCATCTCGTCGCCGCGCTGCTTTATCTTCTCCACACGCCGACCGTGACCGGCCAGACGCTGACCGTCGATGCCGGCCAGCGTTTCCTCGGACTTCCGCGCGATGTCGCCTATATGGTGCCGGCATGAACCTGCCCGTCCGCTCCTACCATGTCCTCATCGAGGACCTCGAGGTGGAGGCCGATATCGGCTTCCACGCGAAGGAGGTGGGCGTGCCCCAGCGCCTCCTGGTCACGGTGGAGGCGAGTCTCGACCCGGCCCATGTGCCGGCCGGTGATGATCCAACGCGCGTGTTCGACTATGATCCGCTGCTGCGGCTGGTGCGACGCATGGTGACGGAAAAGCGCTACAATCTCCAGGAGACGCTGGCCGCCGACCTTTTCCGGACGCTGGGCGACGTGCCTGGTGTCCGGGCGCT
>JBDNCK010000050.1:0-8741 GCA_046719675.1 Sphingomonadaceae bacterium
GCGCTTCGTCCTGCGCGTCGGCAGGAGCCCCATGGCAGTCGGCGTGGAGATCATGCTGGGGGGGATCCCCGGCCGCGAGCGCTCCGGCAGCAGGCGCCGCAGGAATCGCCATCGCAGGCGCATGCACCGCTCCGGCCACAAGGCCAAGGAACGCCAGAAAGACGATGAAGAGGCGCGTCTGCTTCACACGCCTCAGATATGGCCAGGGGCCGGTGCTGACAAGACACCAGCCCCTGGTGCGCTTCAGCAGCGGCGACTGCGCCCGCCGAGGGCGGCCCCGCCGGCCGCCCCCAAGCCGGCGGCAAGTGCCGTCTCCCCGACATTTCCGCCGAGCGCTGCACCTGTCACGGCGCCACCGACGGCACCGGCAACAGCCGTCCGGTTGCGCGCGCGCTCGCGCGCAGCCCGGCATTCCTCGTAAGTGGCAAAGCTCTGTCCGCCATAAGTCCAGCGAGTGGGGCCCGAGGTGGCACAGGCCGAGAGCAGAAGGCCCGCGCCGGCGGCAAGCAGCAGGTTTCGCATCATCCTTTCCTCCATGGATGGAACCTTCCGGAAAGAACCCGCTTGCCGCCAGAGAGTTCCCGGCAGAGGGCCGCTTGCCTTGCCGTTCGCCGTGCGACAGGAGCAACCCATGGCGGATCCGGCGTTTCTCGATCGCGGCGATGGCGTCCGTCTGGCATGCGTCCACACGCCCGGCGCCGGCCCCACCATCGTCTTCCTGCCCGGCTACATGTCGGACATGGAGGGGACCAAGGCGCTCTTCCTCGAGGACTGGGCGAAGACGCGCGGCCGGGCGATGCTGCGCCTCGACTATTCCGGGTGCGGTCGCTCGGGAGGCCGCTTCGAGGACGGCAGCATCCGCCGCTGGGCCGAGGATGCGCGTGCCGTCATCGCCGCGGTTGCGCCAGGGCCGCTGCTCCTCGTCGGTTCGTCCATGGGCGGCTGGATCATGCTGCATCTCGCCCTGGCGCTTGGCACACGGGTCTCTGGCCTCGTGGGAATCGCGGCAGCACCCGACTTCACCCGCTGGGGGCTTGCCCTGACCGGGGAGGACATGGCCCTGCTCGCAAGCCAGGGCGAGGTGCACCGGCCAAGCCGCTATGGGGAGGCGCCCTACCGCTATTGCCGCGCGCTCATCGCAGACGCCGAGACGGCCTGCCTCCTCGACACGACCATCCCAATCGACTGCCCGGTCCGGCTCCTGCACGGGCTTGCCGATCCCGATGTGCCGTGGGAGGTCTCGCTGAAGCTTGCAGCGGCGCTGCGTTCTGCGGATGTTCAGACAGTGCTGGTGAAGGGGGGTGACCATCGCCTTTCCAGCCCTGATCAGCTTGCCCTCCTTTCCCGCATGATCGAAAGCCTGTGATCCGCGCCCTTCCCTTCCTCCTGCTCGCTGCTGCCGCGTCGGCTGCCACCCAGACCGAGGACGAGCGCGCTGCCCTCTACGAAGGCTGTGTGAACGCCATCGCGAGCGATCCCTCGCTATCCGAACGCTTCGCCCGCGCCTGGGCGGCCGAACGCAACGGCGGAATCCCGGCGCGGCAATGCCTGGGCCTTGCCCTTGTCGCCCAGAACCGGCCGGCCGAGGCCGCGCGTGCCTTTGCCGACGCAGCGCGGCTCGGCGAGCAGCTGAAGAACCCGCTCGTTCCCGATCTGTGGGGCCAGGCCGGGAATGCCCTGCTGCTTGCCGGCAGCCCGCGCGAGGCTGTCGGCGCCTTTACCAGCGCGATTGCAGCGGCAGGCGCGTTCGCACCGAAACTGGCAGCCGGACTGCACGCCGATCGGGCGCGCGCCGCGGTCGAGGCCGAGGATCTCGCGCTGGCCCGCCGCGATCTCGATCGCGCCATGGCGCTCGATCCGGCCGATCCCACGGCCTTCCTGCTTTCGGCCGCACTCGCGCTGCGCGAGGGCGATGTGAAGCGTGCCCAGATCGAGATCGCCCAGGCCTCCGCGCTGGCGCCATCCGACCCGGACGTGATGTTCGAGCAAGCCAATGTCGCAGCTGCCAGCGGCGACCTGGCAACGGCGCGGCAGGTCTGGGCGATGGTCGTGAAGGCCGCGCCCGACACCGAGGCAGCAGCGCTGGCCCGCCGCAAGCTCGGCGACTAGTCGGGCTGTACGCCCGTGAAGAAGCGGGCGATGATGGACTCCGGCACGCGCTGCGGCCGCATCGAGGCGCGGTCGAGGAGGACCCAGGTGGTACGCGCCTCCGCGCGCACGTCGCCGCCCGGCCCCAGCACCCGCACCAGCCGGTCGAAGCGGGCGCCGCGCGGGCGATCAACCCAGGTTTCGGCCGCCAGCGCCTCGCCCAGGTGGCAGGGCCGCCGATAGTCGATCTCGTGCCGGGCGATCAGCCAGGCGTATCGTTCCTTCTCGGCATCCGTTGCCAGCGCATACCAGTGGAAGACGCCAGCCTCCTGCAGCCAGCGGACATAGACGGCATTGTTCACATGCCCCATCTGGTCGATGTCTTCCGGGGAGGCGGCAAGCGGCAGGCGCCAGCGCGCGGCCTCAGGCCTTTCCATCCAGCACCATGAAGAGGAAGGCATATTCCTCCGCCACTTCGCGCAGCCGCTCGAAGCGGCCGGACTTCCCGCCATGGCCTGCGCCCATGTTGGTCTTCAGCAGGATGAGGTTCGGGCTGCCGCTTTCCGCGCGCAGCCGCGCCACCCATTTCGCCGGCTCCCAGTAGGTCACGCGCGGATCGTTGAGGCCCGCCGTCACCAGCATCGCGGGATAGGTCTGGCGCTTCACCTGGTCGTAGGGCGAGAGCTTCCAGATCCGCTCGAACACCTCCGCGCTTTCGGCCGGATTGCCCCATTCGGGAAACTCCCCCGGGGTGAGCGGCAGGGAGGAATCAAGCATGGTGTTGAGCACGTCCACGAACGGCACATGCGCCACGATGGCCCGGTAGAGTTCCGGCGCCTGGTTGGCGATGACCCCCATCAGGAATCCGCCCGCCGAGCCGCCGCTCGCCGACGTCAGGGCAGGTGCGCCGAAGCCGGAGGCGTGCAGGAACCGCGTTGCATCCTCAAAGTCGTTGAAGGTGTTGGCTTTCTTTTCAAGCTTGCCGTCCAGATACCATTGATAGCCCAGATCGTCGCCACCGCGCACATGGGCGATCGCATAGGCGAAACCCCGGTCGAGAAGCGAAAGACGCGCCGCCGAGAAATCCGGGGGGATGGCAAGGCCGTAGCTGCCATAGCCATAGACATGGAGCGGGCGCGTGCCGTCCCTGGGATAGTCGTGGCGATAGACGATGGAGACCGGGATCTTCACCCCATCCCGCGCAGGCGCCATCAGCCGCTCCGTCCGGTAGAGCGAGGCATCATAGCCCGACGGAATCTCCTGTACCTTGCGGGTGATGAGCCTGTCGTTGGCGACATCATAGTCGAAGACGGTCTGCGGCGTGATCATGGACCCATAGGTCAGCCGCAGCATCGGCGCATCGGCCTCGGCATTGGCTCCCAGCGAGGCCGTGTAGCTTGGCTCGGGGAATGCGACGCGCTGCTGGCGCCCGTCGGGAAACAGCAGCCGCACCTGGTCCAGCCCGTCCAGCCGCTCCTCGACGGCAACATAGCTGGCGAAGGGCGTGACGCCGCGCAGATAGGTGCGCGAGTCGCCTTCGAGCAGCTTCGTCCAGCGGGCCGGCTCTCCGGCGGGCGCCGTGTAGAGGGCAAAGTTCACATGTTCCTGGTTGGAAAGGATGAACAGCGTGTCGCCACGCGCATCGACCGAATACTGGTGCCCGGGGGCGCGCGCCTTCACCAGGCGCGGCGGGCGCGACGGATCGGCGGCATCGATCACATGCACTTCCGACGTGGCGCTCTGCGAGGCCGTCACGAAGATGTGCCGCCGGTCCTGCGACTGGCCCACGCTCACGAAGAAGTCCGCCTGCTCGCGATACAGGACCGGATCATTGCCGGCAGCCGTTCCAAGGCGATGCAGGCGCACCCGGTCCGGCCGCCATTCGGCCGAGGTCTGGGCCCAGACGAGCGCGCGCGAGTCAGCCGTCCACGCCGGCTGCCCGAGGCTGTCATCGGCCACGGTCTCGAGATCCCGGCCGGTCGCGAGATCGCGCACCACGAGCGTGAAGCGCTCGTCGCCACTCGAATCATGGCTGTAGGCCAGCAGCCGCCCGTCGGGCGAGACGGCAAAGGCGCCCAGGCGGAAATAGTCCCTGCCCTGCGCCAGTTCCGGCTCCGACAGGATGAGGACAGCATCGCCGCCGCCGCGCGGCCGGCGATACCATTGGCGATACTGCGCGCCTTCCTCGAACTTCCACCAATATTCGTATGCGCCATCCGCGTAGGGAACGCTTTCGTCCTCGTCCTTCACGCGGCCCTTGAGCTCGGCGAAGATCGCCTCCTCGAGCATGGACATGGGCCCCATATGTTCGCGGAAGAAGGCATTCTCGGCCTCGAGATAGGCCAGCACTTCCCTGTCGGTCACGGCGGGATAGCCGGGATCCCGAAGCCAGCGATAAGGGTCGGGCACTTCGAACCCGAACATGCGGGTCACATGGTCGCCGCGGCGGGCGACGGGAGGCTTCAGCATGGGAGCTCCGGTCTGGGCGAGAAGCGGCGCGGCGGCAAGGGCGGAAGTTGCAGCGAGAAAGGTACGGCGGTCCATGGGCCTCCCCTAACGGCGCACCAGCAGGAGCGCGACCAGAATCATGCCCGCTCCCGTCAGTTCCAGGAGCGACAGCCGTTCCCCGAACGCGACCATGCCGGCAAGCGCGGACACGATGGGCTGGATCAGCAGTCCGATGCCGAGCACCGAGGCCGGCAGCCTGCCCGAGGCAAACACCATGAGGCCCTGTCCGGCCAGCTGGCTGGAAAGGGCAAGCGCGACGACCGGAGTCCAGTCCCGTGGCCAGAAGGGTCCGCCGGCCACAAGCGCTGCCGGCAGGAGAAGCGCGGCTGCAGACAGCGTTGCCAGCGCGATGACGGTGGCCGTCGGGAACCGCCCCCGCATCCGCATGATGACAAGAAGATAGCCGGTGTAGAAGGCCGCGGCTGCAAGGCTCAGCCCATCGCCGAGGAGGTTCTCGGGCGACACCCGCGCCGATTGCCCGAGCAGCAGGGCCGCGCCGACTGCCGCCACCAGGAGCGGGCCAAGCCTTCCCCAGTCCGCCCGCTCCCGGAGCACGAGAAGGCCCCAGCCGGCCAGCATGAAGGCGGTCGTGTTGGCGAAGAGGGTGGCGTTTGCCGTCGTCGTGCGCACGATGCCAAGGTGCCAGACGGCGAGGTCGGCTGCGAAGAAGGCGCCCGCTGCCAGCCCGAGGCCCCAGGGCAGGCCTGCAAGCGGCCCGGGCCGGCGCCACAGGCCGAAGGCAACCAGCACGGGTGCTGCCAGCGCCATGCGCCAGAAGGCCGACGCAACCGGCGCAACATCGGCCAGGCGCACGAGCAGCGGCCCGAACGCCAGCAGGCTCGAGCCCAAGACAAGGGCTGCCAGCGGCCAGGCCGGCAGCCGCTCCGCCCCCTCAGCCAAGCGCGCTCACGCCCGGCCGCTCATGCCGGGCCGCCCACGCCCAGCCGCTCAAGCGAGGCCGCTGACGAAGGCGCGCAGGTCGGAAAGCAGCAGCTCCGGCTCTTCCAGCCCCGCGAAATGCCCACCGCGCGGCATGTCGGTCCAGTGCACCACCGCATAGCCGCGCTCCACCATGCTCCTGGGCGGAAAGGCGAGCAGATCGCGCGGGAAGGCAGCAACGCCCGTCGGCACCATGATCCGCCGGCCTTCGGGAATGCTGAAGCCGCCTTCCAGGAACATGCCGCGATAGAGCCAGGTCGCCGTCACGAAGCTCCGCGTGGTCAGATAGATCATGATGGTGGCAAGCAGCGTGTCGAAGGGGAACGGCGGTTCGACGATCGTGCCCCGCGTGTCCGACCAGCCGCAATATTTCTCGGCAAGCCAGGCTGCCACCCCCATGGGGGAATCCATCATCGCAAAGCCCAGCGACTGCGGCTTGGTTGCCTGCAGCTGCAGATAGCCGGTCTCGGTGGCCCGGATGGTCTTCGCCCATTTCAGCCATTCGTGCTCGGCCTGGGTGCGGGGCGCCATGTCCGCTGCGCGCAGGCCATAGCCATTGAGGTGAAGGGCCCACAGCCGCTGCGAATCGAGCCCCAGCCAGCCGCCGATGACACTTCCCCAGTCGCCGCCCTGATAGACATAGCGGTCGTAGCCGAGCGCCGCCATCAGCCGGTCATAGAGGCTGGCAACGGCGCGCGGCCCCATCGGTACCCGCGGCGGGTCGGACCAGGCGTAACCGGGAAGCGAGGGGGCAACGACATGAAAGGCGGGAGCCGCCGGATCCTCCGGCGCTGCCAGCCGCTCGTAGAGGGCGTCGAACTCCAGGATGCTGCCCGGCCAGCCGTGCGCGATGAGAAGCGGCACGGCATCCGCACGCGCCGAGCGCAGATGGACGGCGTGGAGCGTCGGGGCCCCTTCCATCGTCACCCGCACGTGCGGCAGGCGGTTCAGGTGCGAAACCGCGGCCGGCCAGTCGAACCGGTTGAGCCAATGGTCGCGCAGCCGCTCCATATAGGCCTGATTGGCGCCATGCTCCCAGCCATGGCCTTCCGGCTCCGGGATCGGCCGCCACGCCTCCACCCGCGCGCGGATCCACCCAGCCTCCGCCTCGCACAGGGGAATGGTGAAGGGCGCGATCATGCCGCCCTGCGGTGGCCCGGGCGCTGTTCCTTTCGGATCATGTCGGCTGCCTTCTCCGCGATCATGATGGTGGGCGCATTGGTATTGCCCGACACCAGGAAGGGCATGACGGAGGCATCCACCACCATCAGCCCTTCCACGCCGCGCACATGCAGCGCGGGATCGCACACCGAATCCGCATCGCCACCCATCCGGCAGGTGCCCACGGGGTGATAGATCGTCTCGGCCCAGTCCCGCACCTTCGCTTCCAGGGCCTCGCCATGCACCTCTTCGCCGGGCCAGCGCTCGCCGGCATTGAAGGGGGCAAAGGCCGGCATGCGTCCGATGCGGCGCGCAATGGCAACCCCCTCGAGCAGCAGGTCGAGATCCTCGCGGGCGGAAAGATAGCGCGGATCGATGGCCGGATGCTTCCGCGGATCGGCGGATTTCAGGCGCAGCGTGCCCCGGCTTTCGGGCCGCAGCACGCAGACATGCAGCGAATAGCCATGTTCGGGCGTGATGCCGCCGCGCCCGTGCGGCTGCACCTGGGCGGGGCTGAAGTGGAACTGGAGGTCGGGTGCGACGAGCCCGGGCCGGCTGGAGAGAAACGCGCCGGCACCTGTCGGGATGTAGCCGGCGCTGCCGCTGCGGAACAGCAGCCAGGAAATGCCCGCCTTGAGCCGGGCAGCCGTATTCGCATTGCCGTTGAGCGAGATCGGCTCCCGGCACCGCCACTGCACGGTGACGTCGAGATGATCCTGAAGGTTGGCGCCGACATCCCGGCGATCGGCCACCACGGAAATCCCGTGCGCTTCCAGATGCTCGGCTGGCCCGACACCGGAGAGCAGCAGCAGCTGCGGCGAGTTGATGGCCCCCCCGCACAGGACGATCCTTCGGGCCGGGATGGTCCGCTCGCCGCCCTCGCCCGCCACGCGCACCCCGACGGCGCGGCGGCCCTCGAAGACAATGCCCAGCACCTGCACGCCCGTGGCAATGGCAAGATTGGCGCGCCTGCGCACGGCCGGCGTCAGATAGGCGCGCGCGGCGGACCAGCGTTCGCCGTTCTTCGTGGTGGAGTCGTAGATTCCGCCGCCTTCCATGTTCGGGCCATTGAAGTCGCGCGTGATGGGGTATCCGGCCTGCTCCACCGCGCGCAGGAACTGGTGATAGAGAATGTTGGGCGAAAGCCTGCGGCAGGTGTGCAGTGGGCCGCCCACCCCGTGCCAGTCACTTGCCCCGCGCTCGCTGTCTTCCGACTTCAGGAAGAAGGGCTTGACGTCGGCCCAGCCCCAGCCGGTGCAGCCGGCCTGCGCCCAGCGATCATAGTCGGAGGCATGGCCACGGATATAGACCATGCCGTTGATGAGGGACGAGCCACCCAGCCCCTTGCCGCGCGGCCAGTAGAGGCGGCGGTTCCCCAGCTCGGCCTGCGGCTCCGTCCAGTAGCCCCAGTTGAACGGGCTCCTGATCTCGGGCGGCAGCACCTGGCCGAGCCCGGCCGGCATCGTCACCATCAGGCCCTTGTCCGGGCCTCCCGCCTCCAGAAGCGCAACCCGGGTGCGCGGATCCTCGCTCAGACGGGCAGCCAGCGCGCAGCCGGCCGACCCTGCACCCACGATGAGAAAGTCCACCGGGTCCGACACACCAATCTCTCCCATCCCCATGCTCGCTTGTCCCTTGTCAGCCCACCGTGCCTAGGGGCAAGCCGGCCGCCCATGCAAGGCGGGAGAGAGTGATGCGCGCAATCCGGTTCGAGACCACGGGCGGGCCCGAGGTGCTGGCAGCAGCGGAGGTTCCCATGCCGGTGCCCGGCCCGGGCGAGGCGCTGGTGCGCCACACGGCCATCGGCGTGAACTTCATCGACACCTACATGCGCAGCGGCCTCTATCCCGTTCCGCTTCCGGCGATTCCCGGCGTCGAGGCGGCCGGCATCGTCGAGGCGGTGGGCGAAGGCGTCACGCATCTCGCGCCCGGCGACCGGGTCGTCTATTTCAGCCAGGCACCCGGCGCCTATGCAACCCACCGGGCGCTGGCTGCCAGCTCCCTCGTCCCGCTTCCGGATGCGATCCCCGACGAGCTTGCCGCCG
>JBDNCK010000051.1:0-8663 GCA_046719675.1 Sphingomonadaceae bacterium
CCATGCTGGCCCGCGCCCGTCTCGGCGATGATCCTGGTCTTGCCCATCCGCTTCGCCAGGAGGATCTGGCCCAGGCAGTTGTTGATCTTGTGCGCGCCGGTGTGATTGAGCTCGTCGCGCTTCAAATAGATTTTCGCGCCCCCGAGCGCTGCCGTCAGCTTCCCGGCGAAATAGAGCGGGCTGGGCCGGCCGACATAGTGGGTGAGCAGCCAGTCGAGCTCGGCCCGGAACGCCGGCTCCCGTTTCGCGGCGTTCCACGCTTCCTCGAGCGACAGGATGAGCGGCATGAGCGTTTCGGCGACATAGCGGCCACCGAACGGGCCGAAATGGCCGCGCGCATCGGGCTGGGTGCGCAGGCTTGGGTCGCGGTCAGACACGCGCGGCCTCATTCAGGAACGCTTCAAGCTTGGCAAGGGATTTGACACCGGGTGCGTCCTCCACACCGGAGGACACATCGACGAAATCCGCGCCGGTTGCCCGGACAGCGTCTGCCAGCGTCTCGGGCGTGATGCCGCCGGCGAGGATCCACGGCCGCGCCGGCCGTGCCTCGGCAAGGATCGTCCAGTCGAAGCGCCGGCCATGCCCGCCTTCGATGGCAGCGCCTGCCGGCGGCTTCGCATCGAGCAGCAGCCGGTCCGCCATCGGATAGGCTGCAAGCGCTTCGCGGACATCCTCGGCCGTGGCAACGCCCACCCCCTTCCAGACCGGCAGCCCGAAGCGGGCCTTCACCTCGGCCACGCGCGCGGGAGTCTCCCGGCCGTGCAGCTGCAGCACCTTGACGCCCGCCTCGATGGCAGCGGCGATCAGCGCATCCTCGGCGTCGGCGAACACGCCCACGGCAAGCGGGCGTGCCCGCGCGATGAGCGGGCGTGCCAGGGCAGGGGTGACGGCGCGCGGGCTTGCCGCCACGAACAGGAAGCCGACGGCATCGGCAGGAGCGGCCGCGTCCACGGCCTCTGGTGTCGTGAGCCCGCAGATCTTCGTCTTCAGCCGCATGGTCAGCCGCATCCAAGGCTGGCGGCGATCTCGCGCGCGGCCTGCGCGGGATCGGGTGCGGCCGTGATCGGCCGGCCGATCACGAGATGGCTGGCGCCTGCGTCCAGGGCCTCGCGCGGGGTCATCACGCGCTTCTGGTCGAACGCCGCCCCGCCGTCCGGCCGCACGCCGGGCACCACGAGCAGGGCATCGGGCCAGCGCGCGCGCAGCAGCGTCACTTCGTGGGGAGAACAGACCATGCCGTCGATCCCGGCCGCGCGCGCCACATCCGCCAGCCGAACAACGGCGTCGGCGACGGGGCCCCTCATGCCGATGGCGGCAACATCGGCTTCATCGAGGCTGGTGAGCACCGAGACGGCGACAAGGCGCGTGGGCCATGGGGCTGCCTCGCGCGCGGCGCGCAGCATGGCAGGCCCGCCTGCGGCATGGACGCTCAGAAGCGCCGGCGCAAGCGGCGCCACCGCCCGGATCGCGCCCGCCACCGTGTTGGGAATGTCATGGAACTTGAGGTCGAGAAACAGCGGCAGGCCGCATGCCTGCATCACCTGCTGCGTGGCGGGATTGCCGTTCGCGCAATACCATTCCAGCCCCAGCTTCACCCCGCCGACATGGGGCCCTGCCGCCTTCAGCAGCGCGCGGGCGCGCGCAGGGTCGGTCGTGTCGACCGCAAGGAAGACCGGATTTTCCATGGCTCAGGTGCCGGGTGGCGGCGGCGCCTGCGGGATCGCCTGCGGCGGCAGCGGCTCGCTTGCCGGTGCCCGTGGATCGGCCCGGACGGGGCGCAGCAGTTCCACGCGCGCCTGCTCCAGTTCGCGCCGCAGCTCTGCGCTTTCGGTCTCGAGCTTGCCGATCCGGCGCCTGAGCAGCATCTTCTGCGCGTTCATCCAGAGCGACATCGGCACATAGACGAGCGCCAGGATCAGGAGAATGAGCACCGGCAGCTGGATGGCGATCACCGTGCCCGGCCAGATGGTGACCGCCACGCGCTCCCAGTTGGCAAAGGCGAAAAGGGCAAGCCCGGCCGCAAGCAGGGCAACAGCCACGAGGCGCAGCGTGTTCAAATTTCCCCCTCCACCGGTTCCAGGCCGTCAGCCTTCAGGGCGTCCACCAGGCGATCGACGGCCTGCCGCAGGGCATGCGGATCGACGGCCCGCAGCACGAAATTGGCGCCCGTCCTCCCCTCGCGCCAGAAGGGGTAGGAGCCGATCTGGACATCGTCGAAGGCCTTCTGGACCTCGGCCAGGATCCCGGCGACGCGGCTTTCCGCCGTCCACGCGCCAACCGCGGCCGAAAGAACCGGCCGCCCGCCGGCAAGCTTGCCATCAAGGCCGCGCAACATGCCCTGCGTGATCTTGGGCACGCCGGCGAGGATGAACAGCCGGTCGAGGCGAATGCCCGGCGCGCCCGTTTCCGGGTTGGGGATGAGCTCCGCGCCCTCGGGCACGCGCGCCATCCGAAGCCGTGATTCGGTGATGCGGTCGCCATAATAGGCGCGCAGTGTCGCTTCTGCTTCGGGATGATACACCACGGGAACGCCCAGCGCGGCCGCCACTGCGTCCACGGTGATGTCGTCGTGCGTGGGGCCGATGCCGCCGGTCGTGAAGACATAGTCGTGGGCCGCCAGGCATTCGGTTACCGCCTTGCCGATGGCCGCCATGTCGTCGGCAACGACGCGCGCTTCCTTCAGGCGGATTCCCTGGACGTTGAGCCAGCGCGCAAGATAGGACAGGTTCGCGTCCTGCGTCCGGCCCGAGAGGATCTCGTCGCCGATGACGACAAGGGCAGCCGTCCAGACCTTCTCCTTGGCGCCGCTTCCTTCCATGCCATTGCCCTAACAGCGCCCGGCGCCTAAATCCACGGGCATGACGGATGTCGAGGTGGACGAGCGCACGATCGTGATTCACGATGCGGCGGGATTTTCCGGCATGCGCAGGGCCGGGCGCCTGGCAGCTGAAGTCCTCGACATGCTGGTGGACCATGTCCGGCCGGGCGTGACCACGCTCGCGCTCGACCGTCTCGCTCACGCGCATATCCTGGCTGCCGGCGCGGTGCCTGCCACCATCTTCTACCGCGGCTATTCGCATTCGCTGTGCACCAGCATCAACCATGTGATCTGCCACGGCATCCCATCGGAAAAGCCGCTGCGCGAGGGCGACATCGTCAACATCGACGTGACCGTCATCGTCGATGGCTGGCACGGCGATACCAGCCGCATGTATTTCGTCGGCACGCCACCGCTCAAGGCCAGGCGGCTTGTCGATCTCACCTTCGAATGCCTCTGGAAGGGGATCGAGGCCGCACGGCCGGGCGCCCATCTCGGCGATATCGGCCACGCCATCCAGACCCACGCCGAACGCAACCGCTGCTCGGTCGTGCGCGACTTCTGCGGCCACGGACTTGGCCGCCGCTTCCACATGGCGCCCAATGTGGTGCACGCCGGCCGGCCGGGAACCGGGCCGGAACTCAAGCCGGGCATGTTCTTCACGATCGAGCCGATGCTGAACCTCGGCCGGCCCGATTCCAAGATCCTCGAGGATGGCTGGACGGCAGTGACCAGGGACCGGTCGCTGTCCGCGCAGTTCGAACATTCGGTCGGAATCACGGAGGATGGGGTGGAAGTCTTCACCCTGTCCCCGGCCGGGAAAGACCGGCCGCCCTACACCGCGTGAGGGGCCGATGGCCGATGACGATGGGGATGCCGCACGCGAGCCGCAGCTGAGCCTCGTTCCTCCGGTGCCGCAGCCGTCGGGGGCCAGCCCAAGCTCCAGCCCGCGCAAGGCGCGCGATCCCGCCCGCCCGCTGAGCCGCGAGGAAGTGGCGCTGGTGCGCTCCCACTCCCGGGTCCGGATCAGCGCGAAGGATCTGAACCAGGGCCATCGCCAGCGGCTGCTCAAGCGCCTCTATGAAGTGGGCCACGAAGGTCTTGCCGAGCATGAGATCCTGGAAGGCCTGCTGTTCCAGTTCATCCCGCGCATCGACACCAAGCCCATTGCCAAGCGCCTGCTGCTGGAGTTCGGGGACCTGCTCGGTGTGCTGACGGCCTCCATCGATGACCTGCGCGACATCGAGGGGCTTGGGCCGCAGTCGGCCGTGGGCCTCAAGTTCGTCCATGCCACCGCCGTGCGCGCCATGCGCCGCGAGGCGGTCCGGTCCGAGAAGGGCCATCAGTGGCATTTCGCCAACCTCGACGATGTCATCGGCTATATCCGGCTCGACCAGGGCGCGCGGATCATCGAGCAGTTCCGCGTGCTCTACCTCACCACCCGCAACCGCCTGATCCGCGACGAGGTTCCCTGGGAGGGAAGCGTGAACCATGCGCCCGCCTATCCGGCGCGGATCATCAAGCGGGCGCTCGAACTGGGGGCGTCGGCCATCATCCTTGTCCACAACCACCCCTCCGGCGATCCGGAGCCCTCGCGCGACGACATCTCCCTCACCCACGCTATCGTGTCCGCCGGCGCGCCGCACGGAATCGCCGTCCATGATCATCTCATCGTCGCGCGCGACCGGCACGTCAGCCTGCGCGCGCTCGGCTTCATCCGCTAGTCGGCTGCCCTGCGCCTAGCCATCCTTGTTGCGCGACCCAAAATAGAAGCCCATCGCCGACCCGATCAATGCCACCAGTGGTCCGACAACGATATTGAGGATCTGGACCACGAAGCCGCCCCTCTCCTCGTCGAAGTCGCCCGATGCGCTGACATCGAGCAGATAGATGAGCGGAAAGGCGGCCAGAAGCAGAATGACTGCGACCAAGGTCCACAACAGGAAATAGGATATGGTCTTTCGTGCCTCATCGTGGGCGCGCGCCTGATTGTAGGGCTCAGTGGATACATTCGGCTGGGGAAGGGTGGACTGCCCGGCGCTGCCAGAAGGGGCGAGGGGCTGGATTGTCGCCGGATCCTGCTCTGCATCGATCGGGCCGGGATCATTGCCCGCCAAGGGAAGGCCCAACCCGCTCAGGCGGAAGAGCGCGGCAACCCGAGCCGCGAAAGCTTGCCCTGCTCATCGATGAGCAGTTCCTTTTCGGAACTCTTCATGACCGAGGTGAAATACTGGTTGTTCGCGATCGCCTGCCGGATCTGGTCGGCAATGGTGGTACCAGAGCGGATTGCCTCTTGGCGGAGGCCTTCCACAAGCTCCGGCGGAAGCCGCAACTGGATAGTCACATCATCGTTCATGGCGACGGTCCTTCGATCATCAAGATACGCGCTGGGGAGGGGGCATTCAAGGTCGCCTGGCACGCTGCAGCTCATCCCCGGCAAGCGTTGCGACGTGGATGACGTTGGTGCTGCCGGGCACGCCGAAGGGCACGCCGGCCACCACGACGAGCCGGTCGCCCGCGCCTGCCACCTGGTGCCGGAGTGCCATGCGCCTGGCCTTGCCGACCATCTCCTCGAAACCGGTGACATCGCGGGTGTGGACGGCGTGCACACCCCAGACCAGGCCGAGGCGCCTTGCCGTCGCGATGGTCGGCGTCAGCACGAGGATGGGCGAGCCTACCCGTTCGCGCGCCACGCGCCTTGCCGTCGACCCGGAGCGCGTGAAGCAGACGACCGCGCGCGCCGAGACGACCTGCTGGATCGTGCGCGCCGCAGCCGACATGGCGTCCGCGGTCGTCGGCTCCGGCCTTGTCTCGGCAAACGACATCTGCTGGCGATAGACAGGGTCGCGCTCCACTTCGCGGGCGATCGAATCCATCATGGCAACCGATTCCACCGGGTGCGCGCCCGCAGCGCTTTCAGCCGAAAGCATCACGGCATCGGCCCCGTCATAGATGGCGTTGGCGACATCCGACACTTCTGCGCGGGTGGGCGTTGGGGACTGGATCATCGATTCGAGCATCTGCGTTGCCACCACCACCGGCTTGCCCGCCCGGCGCGCGGCCGCCACCAGCGCCTTCTGGGCGCCAGGCACCTTCTCGGGCGGAAGTTCGACACCCAGATCCCCACGCGCCACCATGATCGCATCGGCAAGCTCGAGGATCTCGGGAAGGGCCGCAAGCGCTGCCGGCTTCTCGATCTTGGCAAGAAGCGAGGCACGCCCGCCGATCAGCTTGCGCGCCTCCGCCACATCCTCGCCGCGCTGCACGAAGGAAAGGGCAATCCAGTCCACGCCCAGCTCCAGCGCGCGGGCGAGATCCTCCCGGTCCTTGGCAGTGAGCGCGGCCATCGGCACCACCACATCGGGAATGTTCACGCCCTTGCGGTCGGACAGCCGTCCGCCGGTCACCACTTCCGTTGCCACGCCATCCGCGGCCGCGCTGGTCACGCGCAGCACGATCTTCCCGTCATCGAGCAGCAGCCGGTTGCCGGGCGCCAGGGCGCCGAGAATCTCCGGATGCGGCAGGGTCACGCGGGTGGCGTCACCAGGCGCGTCGCCGAGATCGAGGCAGAAACGCGCTCCGGCCTCGAGCAGGACGGGCCCGTCCCTGAATGCGCCGATCCGGATCTTGGGGCCCTGCAGGTCGGCAAGGATCGTCATCGGCCGGCCAAGTTCCGCCTCGAGCCCGCGCACAGTTGCGATGAGCGCTGCCCGGCTTCCCGGCTCGCCATGGCTCATGTTGACGCGGAACGCATCGGCGCCTGCCTCGTGCAGCTCGCGGATCCGCTCCTTCGTGGCCGAGGCCGGCCCGAGCGTGGCCAGCACCTTGACGTTGCGGCTGCGAGGGGGGCGGTGATCCATGGGATTCCTTCATCTTGGCCTTGGCGCGGCACAGCCCCATATCGGCCGCATGTTGCGATTGCAGCAGGGAGCAACGGCCATGGACGATTCAACGCGCGACCGGATCGAGGCAGCTGCCTTCCGCCGGCTGCTCGCGCATCTTCGCCTGCGTGACGACATTCCCAACATCGACCTCATGGGGCATGCCGGTTTCTGCCGGAACTGCCTGTCGGACTGGCTGGCCGAATCGGCACAGGCAGCCGGCATTCCCCTCGACCGCGAGGCCGCCCGCGCCCATGTCTATGGCGAGCCCTATGCGGCCTGGAAGGCCCGCCAGCCCGAAGCAACGCCCGAGCAGCTGCGTCGCATGGAGGCAACCGCTGCGGAGACGGCGCGTCGGCGCGAAGCCGCCGGACCGCGGCAGACCGTCGCAGGCTAAACCTCCCGCCACCCCGGCCGTGGACACACCGGTGGGTGCGAGACGGAGGCCGGGGCATGCGCATGGATCTGGAACCGCTGGTGGCCGAGGCCCACGCCGAGGCACTGCAGATGGAGTCCGACGAAACGCCGGCCGAGCAGCTTGCCCGATCGCGCCGGCGCCTTCGGCGTCGGGCGCTGGCCGACGGCATCCTGCTGCTGGGCGCCGTGCTTCTGGCACCCCTGCCGTTTGCCGACACCGCCAATGCGATCCTTGCGGTCATTGCAGCCGCGGGTGCCGCCATCGTGATCTTCCTCGCCCGCCGGGATGCCGATCTTGCGGCGGCAGCCGAAATCGCAGCCGCTGCACGCCAGGCACTCGACGGGCGCGGGATCCCGCTTGCCGACTGGCACGCCGGCGCCCCGCTTGACCCCTGGTCCGCGCGACGCCCGCGCGGCTGAGGTCCGCTCCCCCGGGCATTGCACGCGGCATTGCTTTCGAATCTGTTACGCAAGCCCAGATTCTCCTCGCCCTGTTGCCGCTTTTCCGCTAAAGCCGGTTTCAGGAGCAAGGCGCGAATTGGTTCTTTTGTCGTGCATCTGAGTGCCCGGAATGGCGTTGTTCGCCCCCCTTGCCCCGCCCCCGATGGACCTTCAGGTCCGGAGTCCGCTCGCTGGCGAGTCTTCGGCTGTGAAGGGTTCGGGGCTTGGGCAGCGCGGCATGAACCGTGCAATGGTGAAGTGGGCCACAATCGGCCGAGGTTGAGAGTGAAGCGATGAGTTACGACGACAAGGGCAAGGGACGCCGCGGCCGGGGCGGCGACCGCAGGCGTGGCGAATGGGATGATTTCGGGGGCGGCGGGTTCGGTGCTCCTCCGGCCTTCGGAGGGTTCGAGGATCGTGGCGGCTTTGGTGGCGGCAACCGCTTCGGTGGCGGTGGCGGAGCCGGCCCTGGCGGCGGCGGTCGCTTCGGCGGCGGCGGTGGCCGCTTTGGCGGCGGTGGCGGCTTCGGCGGCCCGCGCACGCCGCCCACGGTTGTCGGAACGGGCTCGGGCACCGTCAAGTTCTTCAACCGGGACAAGGGGTTCGGGTTCATCGTCCGCGACGAGGGCGGGGAAGACGTGTTCCTGCACATCTCGGCGCTCGAGCGTGCCGGGCTGGACAATATCGCCGAGGGACAGACACTCGAATTTACGCTGGTCGAGCGCAATGGGCGCATTTCGGCGAGCGACATCCAGCTGACCGGGGAAACGCTCGAAGTGACGGCCTCGGCACCGAGGCCGCCGCGCGCGCCCTTCGGTGATCGCCCGGAGCGCGGCGGGTTCGGTGGTGGCCCGCGCGGGCCAAGGCCCGATCCCGTGACGGATGGCGTCCGCTATGATGGCATGGTCAAGTTCTTCAATGGCGCCAAGGGGTTCGGCTTCATCCAGCGTGACGATGGCGGAGCCGATGCGTTCGTCCACATCTCCGCCGTGGAGCGGGCCGGGCTCACCGGGCTCGAGCCCAATCAGCGGGTGACCTTCGAGCTGGAGACCGACCGGCGCGGCAAGCAGGCAGCCGTCAACCTGTCGCTCGCCTAGCGGCCGGGC
>JBDNCK010000052.1:0-8650 GCA_046719675.1 Sphingomonadaceae bacterium
AGGATTCCGGCAGCCGTCGTGAACGCCGTCCAGGCCTCGCCGTCCCGGGTCGGCCGGCCGCGGACATGGCCGAAGGTGAAGCGCAGGAAGCCATTGGCGTCGGGATAGAGCAGGCGGCCCTCCTCCGTGGCATGGGCGCGCACCGCCGTCATGCGCGCATGCCGGGCGGCATCCACCCGTCCGGCAAGATCCTTCTGGCGCAATTCCGCTGCCATGTCCGCCGCATATCCTGCGACCGCCGCCCGAATGAAGGGATCTTCCGACTCCATGAAGGCGGCCGGCGGCTGGTCCAGCCAGGCGAGCCGGCTGTCGCGATCCGCAAGCTTCGTCTCGGCATAGAGGCGGTCGAGCCCGATGTCGGCGATGGCCTTCTCGAGCGCGACATTGCGCTGCGCTTCGGGCAGCTGCCGCACTTCGGCCAGCGCCTGCTCGAGGATCGCGCGGTCGATCCGCGCGACATAGCGGCGGTCGATGAGCGACAGCCGGTCGACCAGCTGCTGGCGGTCGCGCGCCTGGAAACCGGGCTCGCGTTCGGCGTCAGGCTTCAGCTGTTCGTTCGCCCAGCGATAGAGGGTGCGCGCGGCCGACAGCAGCTGCGCACGGTTGAGCGTGGCGTTCACCAGCTGCGCGCGCTCGGCGGCAAGCGATTCGGGCGTGAGCGAATCGAAGGCGGCGATCGCTGTCCCGTGGGTGCGCCGGTTGCCGGGCCGCGCAGCCCATTCGCCAAGCCGGGCATCGGCGGCGTCCTTCTGTCCAACCAGGTCGGCGCTGCTCGCGACTTCCATCTGGCCCTTGATCTTCTTCGCGATATTGTCGGCGCCGGCCTTGATCGAGGCATAGGCGATGCGATCCGCCTCGTCCTTCGTCTCGCGCGCAATCAGCGCCGAATAGTCGGCCAGCAGCCGCTGCTGCAGCGGGTAGATGGTCTCGTACCAGCCGCGCGTCTCGGCTGCCGAGCGGAAGCGCTCGGTGCGGCCCGGAAAGCCGGCGATCAGCACCACATCGCCTTCCTTCAGGTCATCGGTTGCAAGCCTGAGGTGGGCGCGCGGGGCATAGGGGACATTTTCGGGCGCGAAATCGGCTGGCTTGCCGTCGGGTCCGACATAGGCGCGATAGAAGCTGTAGTCGCCGGTGTGGCGCGGCCATTGCCAGTTGTCGATCTCGCCGCCGAAGTTGCCGATGCTCCCGGCCGGGGCATGGACGAGGCGCACGTCGCGGATCTCGAGCATCCGCTGCTGCCAGTATTGCGTGCCGCCGAACGCTGCGCGGACGTCGCAGCGGATCCCGGGCTCTGCCTCGCAGGCGGCGATGAGGGCAGCCCGGTTGGCCTCGATCTGGCGGATGCGGGCGCGGCCCGTGGTCCGGGCGGTCACCCCTGCCAGCATCTGCGAGGTCACGTCGTCGAGGGACTGGAGGACGAGCACGCGGGTGCCGGGTGCTGCTGGCACTTCCTCGTCCAGCCTGCGCGCAAGAAAGCCGTCGCGCAGCAGGTTGCGCTGCGGCGTGGCGTTGAACTGGATCGAGCCCAGCACGCAATGATGGTTCGTCGCCACCAGCCCGCGCGGCGAGACGAAGCTCGCCGAACAGCCGCCGAGCGAGGCGATCGCCCCCATCGGAGGCGCTGCAAGATCGGCAAGGCTGGCAGCGGGAATGGCAAGGCCCGCCTGCGCCAGCGCCGCCCCGAGCGCTGGGGCCTGGCTCGGCATCCACATGCCTTCCGCAGCAAGGAGGGGCGCGGCGAGTGGCGCGGCCGCGATCAGGGATGCGGCGGCAAGAAGCTTGGCGACAGGCGAGGCTTGCATCAGGACTCCGGGGAACATGGATGGAAAGTCCCATAGAAAGGCGGGAACCGACGCGCAAATCCCGCCCGCCGTCGCTGCCTGGTTTGCCGGCCGCGGCTGGACGGTCCGCCGCCACCAGCAGGAGCTGCTGGCCGCCGCCCAGGCTGGCGAACATGCGCTGCTGGTGGCGCCCACGGGCTCGGGCAAGACGCTGGCCGGTTTCCTCCCGGTGCTGGCGGCTGCCGCGCGCTGGCCGGGCCGTCCTGGCCTCAAGGCCGTCTATGTCTCGCCGCTCAAGGCGCTCGCCGCCGACATCGCGCGCAACCTGACCGGGCCGGTTGCCGACATGGGCCTGGCGCTCCGCATCGAAAGCCGCACCGGCGATACCGGCAACGAGGCGAAGCGCCGGCAGCGCTCCGATCCGCCCGACATCCTTCTGACCACGCCCGAAAGCCTTTCGCTCCTCCTGACATGGCCGGAGGCAAGGGGCCTCTTCGCGACGCTCGAGGCCCTCATCATTGACGAGATCCATGCGCTCGCCCCGGGCAAGCGCGGCGATCTCCTGGCCCTTGCCGCTGCCAGGCTGCAGACCTTCGCGCCGGGGCTTCGCCGGGTCGGCCTGTCGGCGACGGTGGCCGATCCTCCGGCGCTTGCCCGCTGGCTCTCACCGGTGGGGGAGAGCGCGCGGATCGTGCGCGGCGAGGCCGGCGCCAGCCCCAGCATCGGGATCCTGGTCCCAGACGGGCGGATCCCCTGGTCCGGCCACAATGGCCGGCATGCGGCCGCCGAAGTGCTGCGGCTGATTGCGCGCCACCGGCAGACGATCGTCTTCGTGAACACGCGCGCCGTCGCCGAGCTGGTCTTCCGCGACCTGTGGGCGGAAAACGCCCAGGGACTTCCCATCGGCATCCACCATGGCTCCCTGAGCCCCGAGGCCCGTGCGAAGACCGAAGCCGCGCTTGCCGCCGGCCGGCTGCGCGCTGTCGTGGCGACCTCCAGCCTCGATCTCGGGCTCGACTGGGGCGATGTCGATCTGGTGGTGCAGATGGGGGCGCCAAAGGGCGCTGCGCGCCTGCTGCAGCGCACCGGCCGCGCCAACCACCGGCTGGACGCGCCTTCTAAGGCGGTGATCGTGCCCGGCAACCGCTTCGAATATCTGGAAGCGCTTGCCGCCGTGGAAGCAGCGGGCGAGGGCGATCTGGAGGACGAGACGCTGCCGGACGGCGCGGACGACGTGCTCGCCCAGCACCTCGTCGGCGTGGCAGCTGGCGAGCCCTTCCTGCCGGACGAGCTGTTCGCCGAGGTGCGGACCGCCGCTCCCTATGCAGCGCTTGCGCGCGCGCGCTTCGATCGGGTGCTCGACCTGGTGCGCAGCGGTGGCTATGCGCTTCGCGCCTACGACCGGTTCCAGCGCCTGGTGGCGGACAGCAATGGCCGCCTGCGCCTTGCCCATCCGCGCCTTGCCGCGCAGCATCGGGCCAATGCCGGGGTCATCGTCGAGGCCCCGGCCGTCTCCGTGCGGCTTGGCCGCGGCCGCCAGCTGGGGACGATCGAGGAATGGTTCGCCAGCCAGCTTCGCGTCGGCGACAGCTTCGCCTTTGCCGGCCTCACCCTTGAAGTCACCGGCATGGACGAGACGTCGCTCTTCACCAGGCTGAGCCGCAGCCCGCCGGCCATCCCCACCTATGTCGGCGGCCGGATGCCGCTGGCGACGAACCTGGCGAATCGCGTGCGCGCCATGCTCGCCGATCCTGCCACCTGGGCGCGCATGCCGGGCGATGTGCGCGAATGGCTTTCGCTGCAGCAGCAGCTCTCCGCGCTTCCCGCCGCCGAGGAGGTGCTGGTCGAGACCTTCCCGCGCGAGGGTCTCCAATATCTGCTCATCTACGGCTTCGAAGGCCGCAACGCGCATCAGTCGCTGGGCATGCTCATCACCCGCCGCATGGAGCGGGCCGGGCTGAAGCCGGTGGGGTTCGTCGCCACCGACTATGTGCTTGCCATCTGGGGCCTCGAGCCGGTGCGCGCGCCGGCCGACCTGCTTGCCGGCGAGATCGCGGGCGAGGAGCTGCGCCAGTGGATTGCCGCCACGCCCTTCCTGCGGCGCGCCTTCCGCGACGTGGCCGTCGTCTCCGGCCTCGTTCCGCGTGGCGAGCCAGGCCGGCCGAAGCGCGCGCGCGCCATGACCATCTCCACCGACCTCATCTTCGACGTGCTGATGCGCCACGAGCCCGATCATCTGCTGCTCGAGACGGCGTGGCGCGAGGCGGGCCGCAGGCTGACCGACATCGAGCGGCTGCAGGCGCTCGTCGACCGGGCGCGCACGCGGATGCACCACCGTCCGCTTGCCCGGCCGAGCCCGCTGGCCATTCCCGTCCTCATCGAAGCCGGTCGCGAATCGGTGCCCGGCATGAGCGAGGAAGACCTGCTCTCCAATCTTCCGCGCGTATCCTGACGGTTCCGCGCGGCGCATGTCTTTTGCGTCGCAAGTTGTCTCGAAACCGTAACCTTGGCGTCACCCCAGCGTCATTCGACCGGTCTAGGGCCGCTCGCGTCCGGGGGCGTCTTGGCGCCGGTCGGGCAAAGGTCACGCTTGCCATCCGGGACAAAGGGGAACCCATGTCACAGTTTCGCGCCCTGCTTCTGATCGGGACTGCCGCCGCGCTTGCCGCCTGCACGGGCGCCAACGACATCGCCTCGCCGGGCGAAGGTGTCATCGTGGTGCCGCCGGCACCGACGCCGACTCCCACGCCCACCCCGACTCCCACACCGACTCCAACCCCCACGCCGACTCCGACCGGCCCGGATCCCGATTGCCCGGCCGGCACGACGAATGTCGGGCTTGCCGGCGGCCTCCGGAACTGCCAGCTGACCGGCGTCATCACCGGCAACCTGCTGCTGCCCTTCCGCGCGGGCACCTATTATTCGCTGTCGGGCCGGGTTGACGTGGGCCGCGACATCGGTGGCGACGGCAATCGTGCCAATGGTGCGCCGGGCACGCTTGCGATCGAGCCGGGCGTCGTCATCTTCGGCTCGTCCGGTGCCGACTTCCTGCTGGTGAACCGTGGTTCGCGGCTGATCGCCGTGGGCGAGCGCGAACGGCCGATCATCTTCACCGCGCGCGCCAACATCGAGGGAACCGCCACCGACCAGTCGATCGGCCTGTGGGGCGGGCTCGTCCTTCTTGGCCGCGCGCCGGTCAACCGCTGCATCGGCGTCGGGATCCCGGGCGGGTCGGTGAACTGCGAATCCCAGATCGAAGGCACCACGAACGCCTTCTATGGCGGTGCAACGCCGCTCGATTCGTCGGGCTCGCTGCAGTTCGTGCAGGTCCGCTACCCGGGCTTTGAAATCTCGCCCGGCAACGAGCTCAACGGCATCACGCTCGGAAGCGTGGGCGAAGGCACCGTGTTCGAAAACATCCAGGTGCACAACAGCTCGGACGATGGCTTCGAGTGGTTCGGCGGGACCGTCAACGGCAAGTTTCTGGTTGCCACCGGCAACGACGACGACTCGCTCGATACCGACTTCGGCTACAAGGGCGTCAACCAGTTCGTCCTCGTGCTCAAGCGCGCCGAGGGCGGCGACCGCGTGATCGAGGCGGACACCTCGGGCAACGACCTGTTCACGCCGCGTTCCAATCCGCTCTTCGCGAACATGACGGCCATCCAGCGGCGCCCACCAGCGGCCATCCTGATGCGGGGCGGCACCGACTTCCGGGTCTATAACTCGATCGTCGTGCAGACGCCGAATGCCGCCTGTGTGCAGCTGGCCAATCCCTTCACCATCAGCGGCCCGGATGCCTCGCTCGACAAGGTGGGTCCGCCCGTCTTCCGCTCGAACTTCTTCTCCTGCGGGCCGGCGACGGCGGCTGCTGGTGCCGGCATCACCGCCGACCAGACGACGGCGATCCTGAACGGCACCAATGTCACGCCCAACATCGAGACCCGCAACGTGCTCAACGGCACGAGCACGCTCACCGGAACCTTCTTCCCCGGCGCCAACGAGCTGGCCGTGGTGCCCACTCCGGTCGCCAACCTCGATCCCTATCTGACGAACACGACCTACATCGGGGCCTTCCGGGATTCGAACGATCGCTGGTTCGATGGCTGGACCTGCGGTCTCGGCGGTCCCAACCCGAGCTGCTCGGCAGTGCCGCGGCCGCGCGGCCCCGCAAGCTGAGGGCTGAACGGGATGGCGGGCGAGCTCCTGTGCTTCCCGCCATCCCGCCTGCGCGCGCCACACTGCAAGTTTCGGGGGACACAATGAACAATGCTTTCCGGTTCGGCACGCTCCTGCTGCTGACATCCGCGCTCGCAAGTGGATCGGCCCGCGCCCAGGTGGCGGCTCCACCGCCCGAGGAAGAGGAGGATGTGGAGATCGTCGCGCCCGGCGTCGGCGGTTTCGATGCCGGGGAGATCGTGGTGCGCGGGACGCGCATTCCCAATATCGTCCGGACGACTCCTTCGGTCGTCTCCGTCCTGTCGTCGGCCGACATTGCGCGCACCGGCGAAGGGGATATCGCCGGCGCCCTCCAGCGGGTCACCGGGCTCAGCCTGGTTGGCGGCAAATATGTCTATGTGCGGGGCCTGGGCGAGCGTTATTCCTCGGCCCTCCTCAACGGTCTGCCGCTGCCTTCGCCGGAACCGCTGAAGCGCGTGGTGCCGCTCGACCTGTTCCCGACGAGCGTCATCTCCTCCTCGCTTGTCCAGAAGAGCTATTCCCCCAATTACCCGGGCGAATTCGGTGGCGGTGTCATCAATCTCACCACCCGCTCGATCCCGACCGAACGCTTTCTGGAAGTCGGCGTGAAGTTCGGCGGAAATTCCGTCACCACCGGCCAGCTGGGCTATACCTATTTCGGCTCCCGCACCGATTTTACCGGGTTTGACGACGGAACGCGCGCGGTTCCGTCGAAGATTGCCGCGGCCAATGCCAGCGGGCGGCGCCTGGAAGTCGGCCAGGATTTCGATCTCGCCTATGTGCAGGCCGCAACCGCGTCGCTTGCGAATTCCAGCACCACGGTCATCCAGCGCAATGGCTCCATCCCGGCCGACATGAAGTTCGAGTTTGCCGCCGGCAACAGCTGGGATGTGGGCGACAACCGCTTCGGCCTCGTCGTCTCCGGCGGCTGGGACAACAACTGGCGGACGCGCGGCGGGTTCCAGCAGGTCGCCGGCGGGGTCGCGATCCTTCCAGACGGCACCCAGGGCCTTGCGCCCGACCAGGACTTCCGGTTCCTTTCCACCGACAACAACATCCTGGTGAACGGCCTGCTTGGCCTGTCCTTCGAGTTCGGCGAGCACAAGATCCGGGCGACCAACTTCTATGTGCGCGACACGCTCAAGGAAGCGCGGATGCAGCGCGGCATCGACGAGATCAACGTCGGCAACGACGACGAGGTGATCCGCAGCTTCACCAGCTGGTTCCAGCGCCAGCTCTACACCTCGCAGCTGGTCGGCGAGTTCAAGTTCGGGGATCTGTCGATCACTGCGCGCGGCGCCTATGCCGAATCCCAGCGCAAGTCGCCCTACGAGCGCTCGGACAGCTATCGCTTCGACGCCCGCGTCAACGACTTCGTGAACGACCTGACGCAGAACGGCAACTTCGCGCGGATCTCCTTCTCGGATCTGCGCGACCAGGTCATCGGGGCCAATCTTGACGGCGGCTACAAGCTCTCGCTCGGCCGGCCGGCGACCGTTTCGGTCGGCTATGCCTTCCTCGACAATGTCCGCGCCTCGGAACGGCGGGATTATCGCTATGTGCGCGCCAATGGTGCCGCCCTGCCGCTCGATGTGGCGCAGCAGCGCATCGACTTCCTGCTGTCGGACTTCAATGTCTACACCTATGGCGTGGTGCTGCGCGAAGTGTCCGGCGCCGAAGGTGCCGCCTTTTACGACTCGGGCCTTCGCGTCCATGCCGGCTATGTGCAGGCAGATGCGGAAGTGGCCGACGGCCTGACCGTGACGGGCGGCGTCCGCTTCGAGAGCAGCCGCCAGTTCGTGCGCCCGCAGGGGGTGTTCGTGACCGATCCGCCGCTTCTCGAGACGGAAATCAACGAGAATTATTTCCTTCCCGGCGGGACCATCACCTGGAACTTTGCCAGCGACATGCAGGTCCGGCTTTCCGGATCGAAGACGATCGCCCGCCCGCAGTTCCGGGAGTTGGCACCCCAGCCCTACCTCGACATCGACTCCGACCGGACGGCATTCGGCAACCAGTTCCTCATCGACAGCCAGCTGCTGAACGCGGAAGGGCGGTACGAATGGTTCTTCGGAGAGGCTGACCGTTTCGCGGTCGGCGGCTTCTACAAGCGGATCAACAACCCGATCGAGACGGTGGCCTTCGAATCGGGCGGAACCTTCCTCGTGACGTTCGCCAACGCCCCCAAGGCGACCCTCTATGGCGGGGAAATCGAGCTCGTGAAGCGGATCCCGCTCGACAGCGTGACCAGCCTGCCCTTCCTCCAGGAGCGCCGGCTGCTCGTCAATGCCAACTATACCTACACCAGGTCCCAGCTGATCGTGAACGAAGGCGACACCACGATCAACACGGCAGGCCAGGTGCTGCCGGCCTCGGGCCTCTTCATCGACGGCACGCCGCTGACAGGCCAGTCCGAGCATGTTGCCAACCTCGAGCTTGGCTTCAATCACCCGGATCGCATCTCCGAGCAGACGATCCTCTTCAATTACCAGAGCGAGCGCGTCACGCAGCGCGGACCGACGGGCACCCCGGATTACCGCGAACGCCCCGGCTTCCAGCTCGACTTCGTCTGGCGCGAGGAAGTCAATCTGGGAAGATACCCCGTCCAGCTGAAGTTCGAGGCGCGCAACCTCACCAACACCGATTACCGCGAATTCCAGCGCCTGAAC
>JBDNCK010000053.1:0-8642 GCA_046719675.1 Sphingomonadaceae bacterium
ACCACCGTCGGTTCCGTCACGTCGAGCAGGCCGGCTGCGATCATGTCGTTCATCCGGGTCACCTCGTGCGCGTTGCACAGGTGGGTGCCAAGGATGGAGGCCGTGGGCATCAGGATCCGGCGCTGCCTTGTCCACACCTGCGGCGCGTAGAAGGTGAAGCGTCGGCCCGCGCAGCTCTCGGCAAACAGCACGCGGCCGAGGAACGGCTTGACGAGCGAGGTGGAGACACCAAGCGTATCCTGGTTGGCGCGCTCGAACACAAGGTCCGGGCTGCCACGCGGATTGTCCGCCGAGCGCAGCAGCCGCCCCACCGCGCTGCCAAACGGCTTGAGCGTGCGTTCCTGGTAATCGCGGACGCCTGCCCGGAAGCGCTCGATGTCCTGCTTCGCATCGGGCAGGCGCGGCATGGTGGCCGGCCAAAGGAAGTTCGCGCCATGCCGGCGCGCCAGATCCTCGATGCTGACAAAGCCCTCGACCGAATCCTCAAGGCCCAGGCCAGCGAGGAACTCGCGCTGCCCATCCGTTGCCGTCACGACGACGGTCCTGAGCGCAAAGCGCCGGGCCGCCTCGATCATCTCGAGGCCGGTGGCATCCAGAAGGTCCCTGCTGCCGGGGCCATAGAAGATGAGGAGCGCCTCGCCACCGCGGGCATCGGCGCGCTCAAGCATCTCCTCGGGCGAGGCCGCGCCGGGCTTGCCCATGAAGGAGAAATGATAGCCCGATGAGGCGCCGTAGAAGGCGAGCTTTCCGCCCTCGGCCAGCAGCTGGAAGCTGCGCGGGAAGGCCGTCTCGCCGGCATGGCTCACCACGAAGTCGGCAAGCCGGCCGCCGTTCATCTCCCGGAAGGCGGCCGCGATCGGCTCGCCCGCGGCTTCCCAGGCCGCCCATTCGTCGGGCGCCTCGGGGACGGGCGTGAAGGCGTCCGCCCAGCGCGGATCCTTGCGGTTGATGGCGCCGACGGCTCCCTGCGCTGCGACAAAGGCCGCGCGTTCGTCCGACGAGACGAGGCCGGTTGCCTGGAGGCCGGTGCGGATCGCGGATTTCAGCGCATCGAGCCCGGTTCCGGTTGCCGATCCTTCCACGAAGATGGTGGCACCCGGGGTGATCTTCAGCGTGGTGAACAGGCAGCGGGTCACCGTGCCGAGGTTGAGCACATAGGATCCCGCCTGCTCGAGGGTGAGATCGCCGGGGACATGGTGCAGCTGCGGCGCCTGCACCTTCAGGAACTGGGCATGGCTTCCCGTGTCGGTCTCATAGCCCTGGATCGCGAAGTCCGCGAACATCGGGTCAAGGCCGACCATGGGCGAGAGGAGATCGTTGGTCCCGGAATAGACGGTGACGAGATCGCCCAGCTTCAGCCGGCCCTCGGCCTTCGCTTCCGATCCCAGCTTCACGACCAGCCCGATCCCGCCCGAGCCCGTCGTCTGGAAATCCTCCTCATGATTGTCGAAGGGGGAAACCGGGATCCCGGTGAGCGCCCAGATGTCGTTGAAGTTCACTTCCGACGTCAGCATGTAGACGAGCGCGTCGTTGGGCCCAGGCTCGGCCACCGGCACCACCATTTCCCGTTCATGCTGCGCCGGCGGCCCGAACCGCGGCGCGCCGGTGTCGGGATCGCGCGCGATTCCCCAGGCGAACTGGAAGGGCGGCACGGCCGTCACGCCCGGATAGAAGGGGGCACCCACGGGCAGCAACGCGCCCGCAGCCAGCAGGGCATCCGCCTTTGCGCGCTGGCCGTCATAGTCATAGACACCGTCCCGGCGCACCGGCAACGGCGGCGACGTCTTCTCCTGGAACTGGCGGATGCCCGTCTTGCCGCCTTCGGGGTCGATGATGGCTTCGGCGAAATGCCGGGCTTCGGCGGCAAGCCCGGCCGACATGCCCTGTTCCCAGCCGGTGCGGATGGCATCGAGCGCACGCTGGCCCGCCCGCCCGCGCCCGGCCCAGTCGAGCTGGCGGAAGATCCGCTGCACGAACGGGTCGGTCACGGCGGCGTTCAGGTCGGCTTCGCCCGGCTGCTCCCAGCGGGCGACCATCGCCTGCCGCTCGGCGAAGGCGCGGCCGAGCACGCTCTCCTCGCCCACGCGCAGGAACTCGCGCACCAGGGCGTGCGCGCGCGAAAGCGCGTCGTCGGCGTCTTCCACCACCTCCTCGATCGCCCCCATTGCGCGGGCGGAGGCGGCATCGATGCTGCGGCCGCCGAGGATCAGGTCGAGCGCATCGCGCAGGCCTTCGGCGCCGCGCCGTTCGGCAAGCAGACGCGGCAGCCGCTGGGTGCCGCCATAGCCGGGCAGCAGGCGCAGCCGGATCTCGGGCTGGCCGAAGCGCGCGGTGGGCTCGGCCACCCGATAGTGGCAGGCAAGGGCGAACTCCATGCCGCCGCCAAGCGCCACGCCCTGAATGGCAGCGATGCAGGGTTTGCCCATCCGCTCGATCTTCGCAAAGGCCAGCTGTGCATTGTTGGGGAGTACGCGCGCTTCGTCGAGCGTGTGCACTTCCTCCAGCATCTGCCTTATGTCCGCACCCGCCACGAAGGAGGCGGTGCCGTCGCCGGTGAAGACCACCGCCTTCACATCCTCCTTGCGCGCCAGATGTTCGACAACCAGCACCAGCTCGTCGATCGCGCGTTCGTTGAGCGCATTGACCGGCGGATTGGTGACGAACACCGTTGCCACGCGCGCATCGCCCACCGCATTGTACTGGATGCGGAAATAGCGGTAGCGTTCGAAGATCTGCTGGTCGTCGGAGAGCTGCTGCCGCCGCTGCCAGCCGGCAATCGCCGCGCGCAGTTCCTCGATGCTTTCCGGATTGCGCAGCGTCGAGGCATCCCCGATGTCGCCCCCCTCGACGAGCGCGCGCACCATCCGCCGCATGTACTTGCCCGAGCGGGTCTCCGGGAACTGCGAGACTTCGAGGAAATCCTGCGGCACGGCGACAGCGCCCTTTTCCGTGCGCACCAGTTCGGTCAGCCGCTTGCGGTCCTCGTGGGTCAGCTTGCGGCCCGGCGCTGGCGTGACGAAGGCAAGCGGGGTCAGCCCCTTCTCGCGATGGGGTGCCCCGACCACCAGCACATTGCCGACAGGCGAGTCCGGATCGAGCGCCTTGTCGCGCAGGATCGCCCCCTCGATTTCCTCGGTCCCCATGCGGTGGCCCGAGACATTGATCACATCGTCCGACCGGCCGTGGAGCGAGAAGGAGCCATCGGCATGGCGGACTGCAAAATCGCCCTGCGTATAGGCCCAGGCGCCCTTCCAGCGGCGCCAGTAATTGCCAGCCCAGCGCTCGGCGTCGCCGCGCCAGCCGGCGGCCACGCGGCCCCCCTCGACCCGGAACCCTTCCGCATCGCCCCAGACGGTGCGCGCCAGATAGGGATAGGGGGCCGCGATGACGATCTCGCCCTTCTCGCCGTCGTGTGCCCGGCGCCAGGGGGCGCCGTCCGGGTCTTCACGCGCAAGGACAACCCCTTCGTCGCCTGCGCCCTGCGGATCCTCCACCCACACATCGCCGAGCACCCAGGGCAGGGCCCAGGTGTGGGCGTCGGCGCGCAGCGGGAAATCCCCGTTCCCGTAGAAGTGGGTGAAGGCGATGCCGCCATGCTCGGTCGCCCAGTAGCTGTTGATGTACCAGGGCGTGACCCGCTCCATCCCGAAGGCCTGGACGGCCGGCGAGGTGGGCTCGGCGCAGAAGGTGGCAACCCTGAGCCGCGAAAGATCGTAGCGCGCGAGGTCCTTCACATTCTCCGGGTCGGCCATGATGGACTTGAGGAAGGTGACGCCGGCCTTGAAGATCGTCACGCCATGCCGCTCGATCATCGAGGCAAAGCGGCCGGCATGCGGGAAGACGGGCGAGCCTTCCGATACCAGGGTGGTTACTCGCGTCAGCAGCGGGCCGGCGATGAGGTAGCTCTGCCCGGTGATCCAGCCGGGGTCGGCCACGACATAGAGAATATCGCCCGGGCGCGCGTCGAAGGCCACTTCCATCGTGTGCGCAATGCCGCCGCCATAGCCATGGACATGCACCACGCCCTTGGGCTTGCCCGTGGAACCCGAGGTATAGATGAAGAAGAGCGGATATTCCGCTTCCACTGGCAGCGGCTTCGAGGACGCCCAGATGGCGCGCACGAAATCGCGGTCGGGAAGGGCCATGAGCTCTTCTTCGGTTGCCACGGCGAAGCCGGCCGCGCGCGCCTTGTCCAGAATGGTTGCAAGGGCCGCATCGGTCAGTTCATGGCTCCAGCAGTCCCGCTCCGGGCGCCACACCAGTTCCTGCACGCCGGCATGGCGGCAGACGATGACACGCTCGACGCGCGGCGGTGTCGCAACCAGTGCCGTTGCCGCTGCGATCCGCACCCTGGCGGCTGCCGCGGAATCGAGCCGGCCGTCCCTGCCGAGCTCGACGAGCGCCCGGCCGACCCCGCGCATGGCATCCGACCGCTCCACCGTGACTTCGCCGGCAAGGGTTGCAGCAACCGTCTCGCGCACGATCGCCCGGGCATCCTCGGCAAGTCCGAGCGCCGGATCGGCCAGCGCGCTGTCGATGGCGGCGATGGCCACGCCCACGCCGACGAAATTGTCGAGCGCCGGGTCGGTGTAGGCGGTCTTGAACGGGACCACCTGCGCGTTGCGGAAGCCGCCGTCGGCGGTGATGACGATGCGCGCGCCGGCATCGGCAATCCGGTCCGAGAGGGTCTTGTCGGAAAAGCCGCCAAAGACGGGGGTGTAGAGGATGCCCAGCCGCTTGGCTGCCTCTGTCCAGTAGATCTGCGCCGGGATGGAGGGCATGTTGAGGGCGATGCGGTCGCCAGCCCTGAGGCCGAGCGCCTCGAGGGCGACGGCGCATTTCGCTGTCTCCAGCAGCAGTTTCCGGCGCGAGACGCTGTAGCAGTCAACCGGTGCGCCGCGGCCGCCGTCGGCAGCAAGGTCCCAGCGGTCACCCTCGAAGATGAGCGCGGCCTCCGCGCCATGGCCGGCCAGCACATGGCGGTCCACCTCGTTCATGCAGGCGTTGGTCCATCCGCCCTCGAACCAGCGGAAATGCGGCGCGGCCTCGGCGTTGAAGGCGCAGGTCCAGGGCATGCCGCCTTCGGTCTCGACCGGCTCGCCGGTTTCGGCATGCCAGCCCGTCCAGCGACCGGAGTCCGGATCAAGGGTCAGCCAAGCGCCGGACTCCGGCCGGAACCAGTGCAGGCGGGTGGCCGCGATGGTCCCGTGGAAACTGCCCGGATCGGCGAGGGCTGCCGCGCGCATGGCCTCGAAATCGGCGCGCTTGCGCAAGGGATTGACCGAAGCGACCGGGACTGGTGCCACCAACGGACCGGCGCGGACAGGTTCCGGCTGGTCAGCCACGCGGCAGGCCCCGAAAGCGGGCGAATCGGTTCATCTCTTGGAAAGGACCGGTCATGGGGTCCGATTCCACATTTGCACACGCTTTGGAAGGGCAGCGCAAAACGGATGACCCGTGTGGCAAGCCGGCCCGTCTCAAGGGCTTGCTCCATGCGGCTTCAGATGGTTAGCAGGTGTTTGTCACGAATTGCCGCAGGAGCGTGCCATGATGCAGCTGACCGTCAACGGGAGTGACCGGAGCGTCGAGGCAGACCCGGACATGCCGCTTCTCTTCGTCCTGCGTGATCTCCTCGGGCTCAAGGGCGCGAAATATGGCTGCGGAATCGGCCAGTGCGGTGCCTGCACCGTGCTCGTGGATGGCGTGGCGCAGCGGGCCTGTGTGCTTCCGCTCGAGGCGGTGGGGGACGCGAAGGTGCTCACCATCGAGGGCCTTGCCGCGGCCGGCCTGCACCCGCTGCAGAAGGCCTGGATCGACCGGCAGGTGCCGCAGTGCGGCTATTGCCAGACCGGCCAGATCATGCAGGCAGCAGCCCTGCTTGCCGAGACTCCCAACCCCAGCGATGCCGAGATCGATGCCGCCATGGCAGGCAATCTGTGCCGCTGCGGCACCTATCTCAGGATCCGGGCGGCCATCCGCCAGGCGGCAGGAGCCTCCGCATGACGCTCCCCCTTTCCCGCCGCGGCTTCGTTGCAGGCGCGGGCGCGCTTGTCATCGGCCTGTCCGTCCCCGGCGCCGGGCGCGCGCTTGCCGCGCCTTCGGCCCCGATGCTCACGGCCTTCCTGGAAGTGGCGGCCGACGGGCGAGTGAAGCTGTGGTCGCCCACCACCGAGATGGGGCAGGGAACGCACACCGCGCATGCGATGATCGTGGCCGAGGAACTGGGCGTGCCGCTGGCCTCGGTTGCAGTCGAGACGGCCCATCCGGCCGATCCCTTCCGCCGCAATGGGTCGATGGGATCGGGCGGAAGCTGGGGGGTGCGGGCCTGGGAAGCGCCGCTGCGCAAGGCGGCGGCTGCGGCGCGCCAGATGCTGCTTGCCGAAGCAGCCGCCCGCCACAAGGTTCCCGTGGCCGAACTTGCCCTTCGCGATGGCCAGGTGATGCGGGGCACGCGCGCGCTTGGCCCGATCGGGCCGCTGGCGGCGTGCGCTGCGAAGCGGCCGGTGCCGCCCGATCCGGCGCTGCGCCCGGCGGAGGAACGCACGCTTTCGGGGACCGCGGCCCCGCGCGTCGACATTCCAGCCAAGGTGCGCGGCGAGCCGGTGTTCTGCTCCGACATCGACGTGCCTGGGAAGGTCTGGGCCTGTGCGCGGCTCGCCCCCGTCTTCGGGGCAGAGCTCGACGGGCTCGACGAAGCGCCCGCGCTGGCCGTGAAGGGCGTGTTGCAGGTGGTGGCACTTCCTTCCGGCGCGGCGGTCGTGGCGACGAACCAGTGGGCGGCGATGAAGGGCGCCGAGGCGCTTGCCATCCGGTTCCGGCCAACTGCCAACGACCGCCTCGACGATGCCGCCATCACGAAGGCGATGACGGCAGCGCTCGGCCGCAAGGAGGCGGCAGCCCCGCCCAGGGCGGATGGCGATTTCTTCGCAGCCGCAGGTGCCGCGGCGCGAATGGTCGAGGCGGATTATGCAGTGCCCTATCTGGCGCATGCGCCGATGGAGCCGTGGAACACGCTGGTACGGTTCAACGCCGATGGCACGCTCGAGGTCTGGGCGCCGACGCAGGCGCAGGACCGGCTGCTGCTGAACATCACCGCCGCTTCCGGGCTGCCGCCGGAGAAGGTGCGGATCCACACGACCCTGCTGGGCGGGGGCTTCGGGCGCCGCCTGCGCGACACCGAAGGGATGCGGGACGCGGTGCTGGTGGCCAAGGCCGTGGCGAGGCCCGTCCACTTCTTCTGGACCCGCGAGGACGAGATCGGCCAGGGCTGGTATCGCCCGGCGCAGATGGCGCGGATGCAGGCGGCGATTGCCAGGGACGGCAGCCTGCTCGGGATTTCGGTGCGCACGGCCGGCCCCTCGATGGTGATGGACTTCGCGGCCCCCGCCACGCCGATCAAGGAAGGCGGGCTCGATCCGTCGAGCGTGCAGTCGCTTGCCGATACCCGCTACCGCTTCCCGGCCTATCGGCTCGACTATGCGATGCAGCGTTTCCACGTGCCAACGGCACCGTGGCGGGCTGTCGGTTCCACCCAGTGCGGCTATTTTCTTGAATGCTTCCTCGACGAAGTGGCAAGGGCGATGGGCAAGGATCCGCTGGAGCTGCGGCGGGACCTGCTGGCCCAAGATGCGCGCGCGCTGCGGGTTCTGGAAACCGCGGCGGAGCAATCCGGCTGGGGCACGCCCCTGCCCCCGGGCCGCGCGCGCGGCCTTGCCTATGTGGAAAGCTACGGCAGCCTGTGCGCGGAAGTGGTGGAAGCGAGCCTCGAGAAGGGGCGGCCGCGGATCCACCGGGTGACGGTGGCGCTCGACTGCGGGTCGATCATCAGTCGCGATGGTGTGATCTCGCAGGTGGAAGGCGGCGTGATCCAGGGCCTTTCGGCCGCCCTGTTCGAAGGCGTCCAGATCAGCGCGGGCCAGGCACGCAACCGCAATTTCGATTCCTACCCGATCCTGCGGATGCCGGATGCGCCATTGCGGATCGACACGCACATCATCGAATCCGGCGCGCCCATGGGCGGTGTGGGGGAGCCGCCGCTGCCGCCGGCCGCGCCCGCGCTCGTCAACGCCCTGTTCGCGCTTACCGGCAAGCCGATCCGCAAGCTTCCCATCCTGGCCTGAGGCTGCGCCCCCACCCCCCGGCCGCTGCCCCCGGCCGCGGCTAGCGCCAGCGCAGCCGGTCGCGCGAAAGCTGGTCGAGCCGGGCCACGCCCATCAGTTTCATGTCGCGCTCGATCTCGTCGCGCAGCTTGCCGAGCGCGCGGCGCACGCCGGCCTCGCCTGCTGCTGCCAGCGCATAGAGATAGAGCCGCCCGCCCGAGCAGGCGCGCGCGCCAACGGCCAGCGCCGTCAGCACATGCGAGCCACGGCGGATGCCACCGTCGCAGATGACCTCGATCCGGTCGCCCACGGCGTCGACGATTTCGGCCAGCTGGTCGAAGGGCGCGCGGGCGCCGTCGAGCTGGCGGCCGCCATGGTTGGAGACCATGATCGCATCCGCGCCGATGGCAACCGCGCGTCTTGCGTCGGCCACGCTCATCACGCCCTTGAGGCAGAAGGGCCCGCCCCATTGCGCGCGGATGGCTTCCGCCTTCTTCCAGTCGAGCGTCTGGTCGAGCATCTGCGTGAAATAGTCCCCGATGG
>JBDNCK010000054.1:0-8605 GCA_046719675.1 Sphingomonadaceae bacterium
GCCTCGTGCTTGTCATCACCGGCAAGGGGGATCTGCCTGGCCCCGAACCCATGGACCTGATGGCGGACCGGCCGGTGCGGGGTGCCATCCGGGCCGAACTTCCGCGCTGGCTGGGCGAGGCGGATATCTCGCCGCTGGTTGCCGCCGTGCGGCAGGCATCGTCCGCGCGCGGCGGGCTGGGAGCCGTCTGGCTGGTGCTGCGGCGCAGGAAGGCCGGCTGAGGAAGCGCACGGGCCGACCCGCTCCATGCCGCCCGGGCATGGCTCGGATACCGGGATGGCCCCTTGCTGGTGCGGCTTGCGAGGCCGGGCATCCCATGCTAGCGCGCGGCCGACCTTTCGGGCTTGCCCGATCCTTCCGTCATGCCCGCCCCGGCAGCCGCGCATTCGCGGGGTTGGTGGCAGGCAGATGTTCCGCCGGGGTGCCGGCAACCGACAAGGCCGGGAATCCGGCAGCAAGAGGGTATTCTGGTGGCATCGCGCGACACGACAGGATTGGCCGGGCGCTACGCCGCTGCCCTGTTCGACCTCGCCGAAACCGACAAGGCGCTCGATGCCACCGAAAGGGCGCTGACGACGCTCGAGGAAGCGCTCAATGCCTCCGACGATCTGAGGAAGGTCATTTCCGACGTGCGGCTCTCGCGCGCCGAAATGGGCGCGACGCTGGCTGCGATTGCGGACCAGCTGGAGCTTCCCGACCTGGTGCGCAGGTTTCTCGGGGTGCTGGCAGCCAACGGGCGCGCGTCTGCACTTCCCGACGTGATTGCCGCCTTCCGCCGGCAGCTGGCCGCCCATCGCGGCGAGGCGACAGCCGAAGTGGTGGCCGCCCACAAGCTGACAGCCGCCCAGCACAAGGCGCTTGCCGCCAAGCTGAAGGCGCGCACCGGGCGCGACATGCAGCTTGCCGTCACCGTTGACCCGTCGATTCTGGGCGGGCTCATCGTGCGGATCGGCTCCGAACAGATCGACACCAGTGTGAAGACCCGGCTCCAGCGGCTGGGCGCCAGGATGAAAGGCCTCGTCTGATGGATATTCGCGCCGCGGAAATCTCCCGCGTCATCCGCGAGCAGATCAAGGGCTTCGGCACCGAAGCCGAAGTCTCCGAGGTCGGGCAGGTCCTGTCGGTCGGAGACGGCATCGCCCGGGTCCATGGTCTCGACCGGGTGCAGGCCGGCGAGATGGTGGAGTTTGCCGGCGGCCTCAAGGGGATGGCGCTCAACCTCGAGGTCGACAATGTCGGCATCGTGATCTTTGGCGATGACACCGGCGTGCGCGAGGGCGACACCGTCCGGCGGACCAATTCCATCGTCGACGTGCCGGTGGGCAAGGGCCTGCTTGGCCGGGTGGTGGATGCGCTGGGCAATCCGCTCGACGGCAAGGGCCCGATCGAGGCCGCCGAGCGCCGCCGGGTGGACGTGAAGGCGCCCGGAATCATCCCGCGAAAATCCGTGCACGAGCCCATGCAGACCGGTCTCAAGGCGCTCGATGCGCTGGTGCCCGTCGGGCGCGGGCAGCGGGAGCTCGTCATCGGCGATCGGCAGACGGGAAAGACCGCCGTCCTCATCGACACCTTCATCAACCAGAAGGCCGTGAACGCCGGCGACGACGAAACCAAGAAGCTCTACTGCATCTATGTGGCGATCGGCCAGAAGCGCTCGACCGTGGCGCAACTCGTGCGCAAGCTCGAGGAAACGGGCGCCATGGAATATTCGATCGTCGTGGCGGCAACGGCATCGGATCCGGCTCCGCTCCAGTATCTGGCGCCCTACACGGGCTGCACCATGGGCGAATATTTCCGCGACAACGGCATGCACGCCGTCATCGCCTATGACGATCTTTCGAAGCAGGCCGTCGCCTATCGGCAGATGTCGCTGCTGCTCCGGCGCCCGCCGGGCCGCGAGGCCTATCCGGGCGATGTCTTCTTCCTGCACTCGCGCCTGCTCGAGCGCGCCGCGAAGATGAACGATGCCAATGGCGGCGGCTCGCTGACTGCCCTTCCCGTCATCGAGACCCAGGCGGGCGACGTGTCGGCCTATATCCCGACCAACGTCATCTCGATCACCGACGGGCAGATCTTCCTCGAAAGCGAGCTGTTCTACCAGGGCATCCGGCCGGCCATCAACGTGGGCCTGTCGGTCTCGCGCGTGGGCTCGGCCGCGCAGACGAAGGCGATGAAGAAGGTGGCCGGCTCCATCAAGCTGGAGCTTGCCCAGTATCGCGAGATGGCGGCCTTCGCGCAGTTCGGCTCCGACCTCGATCCGGCAACCCAGAAGCTGCTCGCCCGTGGCCAGCGACTGACCGAGCTTCTGAAGCAGGGCCAGTATCAGCCCATGCCCTTCGAGGAGCAGGTGGTTTCGATCTATGCGGGCGTCAACGGCTTTCTCGACCCCATCCCGGTTGACCAGGTAACGAAGTTCGAGACCGGACTGCTGGAGACCTTCCGCTCCGCCCATCAGGACATTCTGGGCGAGATCCGCGAAACGCGCGATCTTGGCAAGGAAACCGAAGCGAAACTAAAAGGCGCCATCGAGGCCTTCGCCCGGACGTTCGTGTAAATCCCCATGCCGTCGCTCAAGTCCCTGAAAACCCGGATCTCCTCGGTCAAGTCGACCCAGAAGATCACCAAGGCGATGAACCTGGTCGCAACGGCCAAGCTGCGCGGCGCGCAGGCGGCTGCCATTTCCGGCCGGCCCTTTGCCGAAGGGGCGGCGCGCGTCATCGGCAATCTTGCCGTCAACATGGTAGGGCCGGAAGCGCCGAAGCTGCTGGCCGGCACCGGCCGCGAGACGACGCACCTCCTCGTCGTCATCACCTCGGAGCGCGGGCTGTGCGGGGCCTACAATTCCAACCTGGTGAAGCTTGCCCGGCGCAAGGCCGATGCGCTGGCAGCCGAAGGCAGGACGGTGAAGCTCTATGTGATCGGCCGCAAGGGCCGCGCCCAGCTGGTGCGCACGCACGGAAAGCAGATCGCCGTCACCCGCTCGCTGGAAGGCCGCAAGATGCTGACCTTCGAGGAAGCGAGGGAAGTCTCGGATGATATCGTCGCCCGCTTCCACGCCGGCGAATTCGATGTCGCGCACATCCTCTATGCCCGCTACCAGTCGGCCTTGACCCAGATCCCGACGGACGAGCAGCTGATCCCCGTCCGCCGGCCTGCGATGACGGAAACGGCGCGGCTGCCGGCGGCCATCGAGTTCGAGCCCTCGCCCGAGGCGATCCTGACGGAGCTGCTGCCGCGCGCGGTTGCCGTCCATGTCTATCAGGCGCTGCTGGAAAGCCGCGCGTCGGAGGAAGGTGCGCGGATGACGGCGATGGATGCCGCGAGCCGCAACGCCGGCGACATGATCGGCCGGCTGACGCTTACCTACAACCGCACCCGCCAGGCGGCGATCACCAAGGAACTGATCGAGATCATCTCGGGCGCTGAAGCGCTCTAGGAAGGACCAAGCATGGCAACCACCACCAACAACATCGGCCGCGTGACGCAGGTGATCGGCGCCGTCGTCGACGTCGCCTTCGAGACCGAGCTGCCGGAGATCCTCTCGGCCTTGGAAACGAAGGTGGAGGATCGCCGCCTGGTGCTGGAAGTGGCGCAGCACACCGGCGAGAACACGGTGCGCACCATCGCCATGGATTCAACCGACGGCCTCGTGCGCGGGCAGGAAGTGGTGGACACCGGCGGCCAGATCCGCATGCCGGTCGGCCGCGAGACGCTGGGCCGGATCATGAACGTGGTGGGTGAACCCATCGACGAGCGCGGGCCCATCGGTGCTGCGACGACGGCCCCCATCCATGCGCCCGCCCCCGCCTTCATCGACCAGTCCACCGAAAGCTCGATCCTGGTGACGGGGATCAAGGTCATCGACCTGCTCGCCCCCTATGCGCGCGGCGGCAAGATCGGCCTGTTCGGGGGTGCTGGCGTCGGCAAGACGGTGCTCATCCAGGAGCTCATCAACAATATCGCCAAGGGCCATGGCGGCTATTCGGTGTTCGCAGGCGTCGGCGAGCGCACGCGCGAGGGCAACGACCTCTATCACGAATTCCTGGAAGCCGGGGTCATTGCGTCGGATGCCGACGGCAATGCCATTTCGGAAGGCTCGAAGGTGGCGCTCGTGTTCGGGCAGATGAACGAGCCGCCCGGCGCCCGCGCCCGCGTCGCGCTTTCGGGCCTGACGATTGCCGAATATTTCCGCGACGTCGAAGGGCAGGATGTGCTCTTCTTCATCGACAACATCTTCCGCTTCACCCAGGCCGGCTCGGAAGTGTCCGCGCTTCTCGGACGCATCCCCTCGGCGGTGGGCTATCAGCCGACGCTGGCCACCGACATGGGCGCGCTGCAGGAGCGGATCACCTCCACGAGGAAGGGGTCGATCACTTCGGTCCAGGCCATCTATGTGCCCGCCGACGACCTGACCGACCCGGCCCCGGCGACCTCCTTTGCCCACCTCGATGCAACGACCGTGCTGTCCCGGCAGATTGCCGAGCTTGGGATCTACCCGGCCGTCGATCCGCTCGACTCGACCAGCCGCGTGCTCGAGCCCGGCGTCGTGGGGGTGGAACATTATGAGACGGCCCGCGCCGTCCAGAAGATCCTCCAGCGCTACAAGAGCCTGCAGGACATCATCGCCATCCTCGGGATGGACGAGCTGTCGGAAGACGACAAGCTGGTGGTGGCGCGTGCGCGCAAGATCCAGCGCTTCCTGAGCCAGCCCTTCCATGTCGCCGAGATCTTCACCGGCACGCCCGGCGTGTTCGTGCAGCTCGCCGACACGGTGAAGGGCTTCAAGGCCATCGTCGATGGCGAATATGACCATCTGCCGGAAGCCGCCTTCTACATGGTGGGCACCATCGAGGATGCGGTCGAGAAGGGCCGCAAACTTCTGGAAGCGGCCTGATGGCAACCTTCCACTTCGACATCGTGACGCCGACGAAGCGGATTTCCTCGGGCGAGGTCCACATGGTGGTGGTGCCCGGAAGCGAGGGGGATTTCGGCGTGCTGGCCGGCCATGCGCCGGTGCTCTCGGTGGTGCGCGCAGGCGTGGTCGAAGTCTATCGCACGCCGGGAAGCGAGCCGGAGCGGATCGAGGTGGATGGCGGCCTTGCCGAAGTGAATGCCGCCGGGCTCACCATCCTGACAGGCGAGCTTCAGCTGCACGGCTGAGCGTGCGGCATCGCTCCGCTGGTCCGTGCGCCGGCTGGTCCCCTCCCCGGCCGCTTCTTGGCTGGACGCCAGCCAAGGCTGGTGCACCAGCCGCAAACGCGATCACTTGCGCTTTTTTTCGCGCTCGGCCTCGATGAACTTGCGGAACTCCGTCCAGGTGGTGGCGTTGGGGCGCTGGTCGTCGGCCGGTGGCGGCACGCGATACTCCGGGTAGCGCAGCGCGATCTGGTCCTGCACCACCCTGGGAAGGGCGGCAATCCCGTCCACCACCTGGCCGGTTGCATTGAATACGAGGGATCCTGGGCGCGAGCCCATCTCCATGAACGGCATCCAGCCAGACAGCCGCACCCAGGAAACGGCGGCCTTCGCATTCCTTGCGCGACGGTCGCGCAGCCGCCCTTCCTCCACGATGAAGTTGAAGATTTCCATCGCATGGTAATGGTTGCCGGCAAACTCCTGGAAATCCCCGCCGAGCGGATTGGTGTAGAAGAGCGGCACCTCGACGTTCCAGAAGGCGCGGCCATCCTCCACGCGCAGCGGAATGCGATAGGGGCTGCCGTCGGCGCCGCGCGGGAAGACGGGGCGCTGGTTCACCGGATCATTGGCGACATGAAAGATGCGGTTCACCTTGCCAGTCCAGGGGTTCTGCCATTCGTCGATGACGGCGCCGGTTGCCGGATCGAGATAGAACATGAGCTCCCGGCTCACCATGCGCACGCCCCTGCCGCGGTCAGGGTCCTCCACCGTCACGCACTGGCGGACATTCATCCCCTCGACATTCCAAAGGTGCCGGTCCGGCTCGCCGGGCACGCGGGACCAGACCCTGCCCGACCAGTGATAGACGACGGGCTCGAGATCGCGGGTCGAGCACTGGATCTTGCGGTACATGGCGATCTGGTCGTCGGGGTTGTCGAACGAAAGGCGCTGCGCGTCCGCGCTGCCCGCCCACGCCAGACACATGGCTGCCAAGACCCAATGCCGCATCGCCTGCTCCCGCTTTTCCTTGACAGGGAAGTTGTCCGGACAAATAGCCATGGCGTCAAGCCGGAAAGGGAGTTGCATGCGTCCAGGCGTGATCGAGGTGGGGCCGCAGCGGTATCGTGAGACATTCGGCCGCTATTACGAGGACTTCACGGTTGGCGATGTCTATGAGCACCGGCCGGGGAGGACCATCACGGAAACCGACAATATCTGGTTCACGCTGCTGACGATGAACACGCACCCGGCGCATTTCGATTCCGAATATGCGAAGAAGACCGAGTTCGGAAAACCGCTGGTGGCCTCGCCGCTGACGGTTGCCATCCTCGTTGGCATGAGCGTGTCCGATGTGTCGCAAAAGGCCGTTGCCAACCTCGGCTGGAAGGAAATCCGGCTGACGGCACCGGTGTTTGCGGGCGACACCCTCTATGCGGAAAGCGAAGTGATCGAGAAGCGCGAAAGCGCCAAGCGGCCCGAGCAGGGGATTGTCACCATCCGGACCGTGGGGAAGAATCAGGATGGCGTGGTCGTGTGCGATTTCCTGCGGACCATGCTGATCTGGAAGCGGGGCTTCGGCCCGGCCGACAGCTGAGGAGAGGAACCATGGCAACGGCCTATCAGCAGACCCGCAGCATCGACGCGGAATTCGAGAACCAGCTGCTCGACGCGATCGACAAGTGGATTGCACGCGACCTGAAGCCGGTGGTGGTCGCCCATGACCATGGCGACATCTGGCCCGAAGAGACCGTCCGGCAGATGACGGAGCTTGGGCTGTTCGGCGCTACCATCGGCCAGGAATGGGGCGGGCTGGGCCTGCCGGCGACAACCTATGCCAAGATCGTCGCGCGCATCGCCTCCTTCTGGATGGCGCCTACCGGCATCTTCAACTCGCACCTCATCTGCGCCATGGCGATCGAGAAGTTCGGAACGCCGGCGCAGAAGGCCAGGTGGCTGCCGAAGATGGCATCGGGCGAGCTGCGCGGCGGGCTGGCGCTGACCGAGCCGGATGCGGGCACCGATCTCCAGGGCATCCGCATGACGGCACGCCGCGACGGCGACCATTATGTGGTGAACGGCACCAAGACCTGGATTTCCAACGGCATCAAGGGCCAGGTCTTTGCGCTGCTGGTCAAGACGGACCCCGAGGCGAGCCCCCGCTACAAGGGCATGAGCCTGTTCATCGCCGACAAGTCGCTGCCCGGTTTCCGGGTGGGCAAGAAGATCGAGAAGCTGGGCTACAAGGCGATCGATTCCGCCGAGCTTGTCTTCGAGGACTGCCGCATCCCGGCCGACCAGCTGATCGGCGGCGTCGAGGGCCAGGGCTTCTTCCAGGCAACCGGCGGCCTGGAGCTGGGGCGGATCAACGTGGCAGCGCGAGGCGTCGGCCTCGCCGAAGGAGCGCTCCGGCTCGCAACGGAATATGCGCAGGTGCGCAAGACCTTCGGGAAGGCCATCGCCGAGCACCAGGCGATCCAGCTGAAGCTGGGCGAAATGGTGACCCGCGCCCGCGCGGCACGCCTGCTCACCTTCGATGCGGCCGAAGCCTATGACCGCGGCGAGCGCTGCGACATGGAAGCCGGCATGGCCAAATATTTCGCGTCGGAAGCAGCGGTCCGGAACGCCGAGGAGGCGATGCGGATCTTCGGCGGCTATTCCTATTCCAAGGAGTATGAGATCGAGCGCTACTACCGCGACGCGCTGCTGATGTGCATCGGCGAGGGCACCAACGAGATGCAGCGCATGATCGTGGCCAGGCAGTGGCTCAAGCGGAACCCGGCGTGACGCTTCCGCTCGCCGGCATCCGGATCCTCTCCCTCGAGCAATATGGCGCTGGCCCCTATGGCACCATGTGCCTGGCGCAGATGGGGGCTGAGGTCATCAAGCTGGAGCCGCCGAAGGGTGGGGATTCCTCGCGCGCAACAGGGCCCTTCTTCCTGGGCGCGGACGACAGCCTCTTCTACCAGAGCTTCAACCTGTCCAAGCGGTCGCTCACCCTCGACCTCAAGACCGACGAGGGACAGGCAATCCTCCACCGGCTGGTGGAGACGGCAGACGCCGTCACCAACAATGCGCGCGGCGACCAGCCGGCGAAGCTGGGGCTCGACTATGCCGCGCTTTCCAGGGTGAAGCCCGAGATCGTGTGTGTGCATGCCTCGGCCTACGGGCGTGGCAACGCCCGCGAGGCCTGGCCCGGCTATGACTATCTGATGCAGGCCGAGGCCGGCTTCCTTGCCCTGACGGGCGAGCCCGACGCCCCGCCGACCCGCTTCGGCCTTTCGATGGTGGATTTCATGACCGGGCAGATGCTGGCAACGGCAACGCTTGCGGGGATCCTCGGCGCGCGCGCAACCGGCAGGGGTGCGGACTATGACGTGGCGCTCCTGGAAGCGGCGCTCCACCAGACCAGCTATCCGGCCATGTGGTATCTGAACGAGGGCCATGAGACGGGCCGCGCCCCGCGCTCGGC
>JBDNCK010000055.1:0-8591 GCA_046719675.1 Sphingomonadaceae bacterium
CCGCCGGTGCGGCCTATGTGCGCGCCAATCTCAAGGCAACCGAGCTTGGGCTTTCGATGCACCCGGCAAGCCAGGCGCTGCAGGAGTATCCCGAAGTCGGCCCGAACTTCGAACGGATCCACGCGCTCTTGGCTCCGGAAGGCGGGCGGGTGCAGATGCTCGCCCGCGTCGGCCACGGCCCGGCCATTCCGCCCTCCCCCAGGTTTCCACTCGAGGCCAAGCGTGTCTGATCCGCCGGTCCTTCGCCTGTTCACCGAGATCGGCATCATCGACCAGCTGGTGACGACCCTCCTCGAGCGTTCCCTGCCTGGTGGCCTGACCCGCGCGCAGTTCGGGATTCTCCATCACCTGGCACGGCTGGGTGGCGCCTGGGGCCCGGCGCGCCTGGCGCGTGCCTTCCAGGTCACGAAACAGACGATGACGGCAACGCTGACCCGGCTCGAGGCGCAGGGCCTTGTGTCCATCCGGCCCGATCCCCGGGACGGACGCGCAAAGCGCGTCACGATCACGCCCGCGGGCCTCGCGGCCCGCCAGCAGGCGGTGTCAGCCTTGGCGGACCTGCTTCGGCAGGACGATCTGTTTCCAAGCGATGCCGAGGCCGAGGCCCTGCTTCCCGGCCTTGCGGCCATTCGCGCCCGCCTCGACCGGGCGCGCAGCCGGACCTAGAACTGCACGCGCTTGGTGTAGCCGCCGTCGATCACCAGGTTGGTGCCGGTGGTATAGCCGCTCGCCGGGCTTGCCAGGAACACGACCGCCTTCGCCACTTCCTCGGGCGTTCCGAACCGACCGAGTGCGAAACCGGCTTCGGTTGCCTTGTAGAAGTCCGGCATGGCCGTCTCGATCATCGACCAGTTGCCGCCGGGATACTTGATGGGCCCGGGGGTCACCACATTTACGCGCACGCCCTTCGGGCCAAGCGCCTGGGACAATTGCTTGGCATAGGTGATGAGCGCTGCCTTCAGCGCATTGAAGGCCTGCGGCACCAGGAAGGTTTCGACGGCTGCCGTCGAGGACATGAAGATGACGGAGCCTGAACCCGATGCCTCGAGATGCGGCTGGAGAACGGCCATCGCATCGACGGCGCCATGGATGTCGAGAAGGAAGGTCTTGTCCCAGTCGGCCGTGGCGCCGGCGCCCGACGAGGACACATTGTGCACGAAGATGTCGCACCCGCCCAGCGCTTCGGCTGCGCGCGCGAGCCAGGCCTTGTAGGGCTCGCTCCCCGTGAAATCGAAGGCTTCGGCGAAGACCCTGGCACCCTTCGCCTCGAGCGCTGCCTTCGTTTCCGCCACCTGTTCGGGATTGCGCGAGAAGAAGGCGACATCGGCTCCCTCGTCGGCGAAGAGTTCGAGGCTCGCGCGGCCGATGCCGCGGCTGCCGCCGGTCAGGATGACCTTCTTTCCCTTCAGTCCAAGATCCATTGGTCCGCTCCTCCCGAGATAGGCGCTGATCCTAGCGCGGGATGCAGCCGGCGGCGCTTGGCAAAAGCATGGGGCACAAGCCAGCGATCTGGTTGCGGCTGGTGCGGGCGATCGGGATCGAACCGATACTCCGTTTCCGGAACCGGATTTTGAGTCCGGCGCGTCTGCCAGTTCCGCCACGCCCGCACGCGCTTGCGCCTACAGGGAGAAGGGCCGGCCCGGCAAGCCGGACCGGCCCTCTGCCCGAAGCGGAAGGAAGGGGAGACAGGATCAGTAGGTCAGCCGGATGCCGAACCGCATTGCCCACACCGAGATGTTGGTGAAGTTCGTTTCCACCGGCTCCCGGAAGTTCGAATAGACATATTGCGGGCAGGGCGTGGTGACCGACACCGGCCCGGTGCAGGCCACATTCACCAGCGGCGCAAAATAGGGGAAGGCCACCTGCCTGAGCGAACCCCAGTCCTTGTTGAGCATGTTCAGGAAATTCTCGATGTCGACGAAGGCCTCGACCTTCGTTCCACGGACGAAGGGGATCTCCTGCGCGACCGAAAGATCGAGCTTGTTGAAGCGCGGCGCGCGTCCGAGATTCTTGGGCGCGATCTGCCCCTGGAAGTCCCGCAGGGGGCTGCTCAGGATGAAGTCGCGAAGGCCCTCGAACGTCGCCTGGTTGGCGTAGGAGACGATCGGGTCGGCAGTGATCGACGAGACGTTGGGCACATAGATGAGGTAACGGTTGATGTTGCCCGTCGTGCCGAAGAGCTGGGAACGCCCGGCCTGCCCGGTCTGGTCCTGGAAGGTGTAGCTGAACCGCTGCCCTGCCAGCGAGTTGAAGAACAGGTCGATGCGGGTCTCGGCGTCGCCGAAGAAGGCCTTCTGATAGCCGAGGTTCACGCGGAACGCATTGTCCCGCTGGTAGATGGACGTGCCATAGGCAGCCTGGTTCGGGTCGTCGGAGGCAGCATTGTTGTAGTTGGAAAGCGCAACGGACGACGTACCCGGGTTTTCGTCCTTGGCGCGCTGGAAGGTGTAGGCGAAGCCGAAGTCAAGCCCCGAGTCCCAGCGCTTGTCGACCCGTGCGACGATGTTCCAGCTGTAGCCGCGATCGGTGTTGGTCAGGAACACGTCCTGGTTGTTGCCCGAGGCCGGCGAGAAGGGCTGGTAGCGCGGACGACCGTCGGGAAGCGTCGGCTGGACGGTGTTGGGAACCGAGCGCAGGTCTGTCCAGGTGAGCGCGTCGCGCACCCGCGACCAGACGATATCGCCGCCCAGGCGCCAGTCATCGCCCAGCGGGCCGAGGTTGGCCCGATAATTGGCTGTCCCTGCGATCCGCCATTGCGAGGGGATGTTGAAGTCGGGGTCGAGCGCGTTGGTGACGGCAAGGGCCGAGCCGGTGCCGCGGATGAGCGTGATCAGCTCCTGCGGAATGCCCGGCCCGCCCGCGACATTGTCGAGGGTCGCAGCGCCCAGCGCCTGCACCTGCGCCGACGTGAGCCCCGGCAGGCCGAGGATCTGGAAGCTGTCGGGCGCGCCGCCAACGCCCGGCACCCGGCGGACCTGGATCCGCCCGAGCGTCGGACCAGGGTTCGAGAAGTTGTTGGAAATCCACACATTCGGATTGCCGCCCGCGAAGATGCCGGCCGAGCCGCTCAAGGTCAGGCGGTCGTCCACCCGCCAGTTGAGGCCGAAGCGCGGCTGGAACACGCCGCGACCGCTCAGGTTTGAGGTGTTGGGAAAACCGAACCGGGCGAGGAAGTCGGGGTTGAACTCCGGCCGCTGGGGCTGCTCATACAGGTCGTAGCGGAAGCCATAGATGAAGGTCAGGTCCGGCCGCACGTCCCAGCTGTCCTGGACACCGAAGGTCCAGGTCGTGGTCGTGAAGATGGCGCGCACGGTGTCGATGTCGCCGCGGATCGGCGAGGCGAAATCGACCTCGTTGGCGCGCCGCGCCTGGAAGTCTGCGAGCGAGTCGAAATACCAGGCCCCCGACACGCGCTGGGCGAACAGGTTGTTGAAATCCTGCTGCCGGCGCTCGACGATGAACTTCACGTCATGATTGTTCTGGCGCAGGCGCGCCAGGAACTCGATGTTCATCGTCTGCGCGGCAAGCTCGTTGGCCTGGCGCGAGATGTCCGGCCCGAACTGGATCCGACCCGTGCCCGGCGGGCACTGGAGCGGCGGCGGCGTGGACTGGTCGGCAAGGCAGACCTGGAACTGGCCGAAATCGCGGCCGTTGAACGGCACCTGCAGCCGCACATAGTCATTGTAGGCAAAGCGCGCCTGGGTGGAGAAGGCGCTCGACCAGTCGGCATTCCACTGGAGAACGCCATAGTGGTTGATCGCCCCCTGGTTGTAGTTGTTCGACTGCAGCGCGAGGAAGGGCGAGAAGTTCGGCCCCGGGCCGGACGCCTGGCTGAGCGGCGTCTGTCCGGCAAGCAGGTTCGCCTCGGCATAGATGTAGGTCGCGGCGATCCTGTGATTGTCGCTGACGTTCCAGTCGACCTTGGCGACCAGCTTCTTGTCGTCCTCGTCGACGTTGCGGGCGACATCGAGGGGATCGAAGCCGTAGAGCGACTGCGAGATCTGCTGGACCTGGTTGATGAGCGGCCGGGTGATGACGGCGATCTCGTTGCCGAAGCCCTCCCCGGCCGGACCGACGAGCGAGGGCTGCTGGTCGTCGCGCTGCTCGTAGGTCACGGCGAAGAACAGCTTGTCCTTGATGATCGGGCCCGTGAGCTGCATGCCCCAGATCCGCGACTTGAAGTCGTTCACGAGCACCCGGTCGCGCGTCTTGGAACCAGTGAGCGAATCGTTGGTGAACGACCAGAAGCCCGTGAAGCCGAGCCGGTTCGTCCCCGACTTCAGCACCGTGTCGATGGCACCGCCCTGGAAATTGCCCTGCTGGATGTCGACCGGGGCCACCTGCACATTGAACTCGGCAATGGCGTCAAGCGGAATCGGGCCGCGCGCGGTTGCAAGGCCGCCCGCCTCGAGGCCGAAGGGGTCGCCGAAGGAAAGCCCGTCCACCGTAATCCGGTTGAACCGGTTGTTCTGGCCGGCAATCGAGATCGCGCCCGTACCGTTCGTCGGATCGAGCGAGACATAGGGGCTGCGGGCAGCCAGTGTCCGCACGTCGCGGTTGACGGTTGCAATATCGCGGATGTCGTCGGCCGTCAGGCTGAAGGCCGGCCCCGTCGTCAGCTGGATGGCGGAGGCTGCGCGCGTGCCGACAACTTCGATCGTCTGACCCTCGGCGACAAGGAACACGGCCACGCGCTGCGGCTCGCCGGCGGTGATGTTGGTAATGGTTGCAACCGCCGTGTCATAGCCGGGGGCGGCAACCACGATCTCGAACGGACCGCCAATCCGCAGGTTCGCCGCGCTGAACCCGCCGCCCGAATCCGACGTGACGACCGACCGCGTCCCCGACGGCACGTGGGTGATGGTGACGGTCGCGCCGGCAACCGGCCGGCCGGAATCGTCTGCCACCTGGCCGCGGACGGTGCCGGTCACGTCCTGCGCATAGGCAGCCGGCGTCAGCGCCACCACTGCGGGAAGTGCGACGCTCGCGCGAAGCACAGCAAGAAACACCGGGGAAAGACGAGCCGCCATGACTGATTCTCCAAGAATGCAGGGGGACGGCGCTGGCCCCCCGTGTGCCTGCGGTTTTTTCTGGCGGCGCTTCGTGAAGAGAAAGTTACAGCCTGATGAAAGTCATGGGAATCGCGGGCAGACGCTCGGGCCACTGTTGTAGCAGGGCAACAGCGATATGCCCGGGGTCGGGAGCGCAGGCAGCCTCCGTGGGCGGTGACGGGTTCGAACCGCCGACCCTCTCGGTGTAAACGAGATGCTCTGCCAGCTGAGCTAACCGCCCCACGGCCCGCCGCATGACAGGCTAGGCGCCGGATGCGCGGCGCCACATGCTTTGCCTCTGCGCGCAACCGCTGCTAGCCGGGCCGCCGCTGCCACGCAAAGGAAAAGACGATGCCGCACGGGTTCCGCCCCAACCGCCTCGCCGCGATCGACCGCTTCCTGAAGGAGCGCTATGTCGAAGCGGACAAGCTGCCCGGAACCCTCCTCCTGGTGGCACGCGGCGGCGAGGTCGCCGCGACGATGGTAGCCGGACATGCCGATGTCGCGCTCGCCCGGCCGCTTGCCGAAGACACGATCTTCCGGATCTATTCCATGACCAAGCCGGTCACGTCGGTTGCCATCCTGATGCTGCTGGAGGAAGGGCGCATCGCGCTCGACGATCCCGTCCACAGGTTCATTCCGGGATGGCGGGACCTGCGCGTGTTCGAGGGCGGCACGGCGAAGACGGGATGGGTCACCCGGGCGCCCGACCGGGCGATGACGGTGCTCGACCTGCTGCGGCACACCGCCGGGCTGACCTACGGGTTCCAGTTGCGGACGAATGTGGATGCGGCCTATCGCCAGAAGGGCCTCGGCGAGATCGAGAAGTCCGGAACCCTTGCCGGCATGATCGAGGCGCTGGCCTCCATCCCGCTCGAATTCTCGCCAGGCGAAGCCTGGAACTATTCGGTTGCAACCGACGTGCTGGGCCATCTTGTCGAGGTCGTCTCCGGCATGCCCTTCGCGCAGTTCCTGGAAGAGCGGATCTTCGCGCCCGTCGGCATGGTGGACACGGGATTCCATGTCCGCCCCGGCGAAGGCCGGCGGCTTGCTACCTGCTACCAGCCGAAGAAGGGCGGGGGCATCGCCGTGCAGGACCAGGCCGAGACCTCGTCCTTCCTGTCGCCGCCTTCCTTCGTCTCGGGGGGTGGCGGGCTGGTGGGAACCGCGGCCGACTATCTCGCCCTTGTCGAATCGCTGCGCACCAACGCGCATGATCTTCTCGGCCGGCGCACCATGGCGCTCATGACAGCCAACCATCTGCCCGGCGGCCAGGACCTGCCTGCCCTTTCCCGTTCGCTCTTCTCGGAAGCCGGCTATGCGGGCGTGGGCTTCGGACTTGGCGTTGCCACCACGACCGACTGGGTGAAGACGGGGCTTCCCGGCAACAACGGGGACTGGTTCTGGGGCGGCGCGGCCAGCACCTTCTTCTGGTGCGACCCGGCCGAGGAACTGTCGGTCGTGTTCATGACGCAGCTCATCCCCTCCTCCACCTATCCGGTGCGCAGGGAACTGCGGCAGATGCTCTACGCCGCGCTGGCCTGATCGAGAAAGGCAAGAAGCGCAGCAGTCGCCGCGTCTGGCGCGAGGGTGCCCTTCGCCAGGCCGCCGGCGATTTCCTTGCCCAGCTCCACGCCCCACTGGTCGAAGGGATTGAGCCCCAGGAACCCGGCGAAGGCGACAACCCGCGCCTCATAAAAGGCAAGCAGCGCGCCAAGCCGGTCGGGCGACAGGCGGTCAAGGAGGATGGTGGCAGACGGCCGGTTGCCCGGGAAGGTGCGCGCAGCCGCCAGCGCCCGGTCGCCCCCGGAGGCCGCAAGCGCGTCCGCGAAGCTGCGCCCGGAGGCCAGCGCCGCCCCCTGCGCCAGGCAGTTGAGCAGCAGTTGCCGATGGTGCGCCGCGGGAAGATCATGGCCCGGCGTTGCAACCGCCACGAACTCGACCGGATCGGCATGCGTCCCCTGGTGAAGCAGCTGGAAGACGGCATGCTGGGCATCCGTGCCGGTGCCGCCCCAGACGATGGGAGCCGTTGGCACCGCCACCGGGCGGCCCTGCCAATCCACGGACTTGCCGTTCGATTCCATCTCCAGCTGCTGCAGCCAGGCCGGCAGCAGCTGCAGGCGCGTGTCATAGGCGAAGAGTGCGCGCGTGGGGCAGCGCTTCAGACACGCAAACCAGATGTCGGCGGCGGCCGACCGCAGCGGCGCATTGGTGGCAAGGGGCGCGTCGAGGAAGTGCCGGTCCATCGCATGCGCGCCGTCGAGGAGTGCCGCAAACGCCTCCGGGCCGCAGCGCACCGCAAGCGGCAGCCCGACCGCGCTCCACAGGGAATAGCGGCCGCCAACCGAGTCCGCGAAATCGAGAACGGCAGCGCATCCCGCCGCACGAGCCCTGTCCGGCGCTGCGGTGACGGCCGTCACCCGCGACCAGGGGTCCGCCACGCCCCCGGCACGCAGCCATGCCATCGCGGTTTCCAGATTGGTCATCGTCTCGAGCGTGGTGAAGGTCTTGGAGACGACGATGAGGCCCGTCGTGGCGGGATCGAGGTCCGCGGTGGCACGCGCCAGCGCCTCGCCGTCGATGTTGGCAACGACCCGCACCTCCGGGCCGTCGCCCCCGCGGCCAAGCGCATCGAGGAGCAGCGCTGGCCCCAGCGCCGAGCCACCGATCCCGATGTGCAGGAAATGCGTGAGGCCGGCCGTGCGCAACCGCGCGGCTTCGGCAAGGATGTCCGCTACCGCATCCCGCTTCTCCGGCGCGCGCAGGGCCATGTGGGTTGCGGCACGCCCCTCGCTGGCGTTGACGACTTCGCCGGCTGCCACGCGATGGCAGAAGGCGGCAACACCGGCTTCCGCCGCAAGGTCGCCGAGCGCCTGCTGCACCCTGCCGTCGAGCCCCAGCCGGGTCCAGTCGAACAGCAGGCCGGCGACTTCCAGCCGATCCGCATGTCCGCCGGCAAGCAGCTCGCGCAGGGTTGCAGCGGGTGCCGCCGCAAGCTCTGCAAGCCGGATCCAGGCGGGGGAATCACTGGGAGAAGGCATCACCGCGCCCTCTTGCCGCAAGCTGCCCGCGACTGCGAGCCTCGCCGTTGCTCAGAAGTCGAGATGGGGCCCGCAATGCCCGATCACGATCCGGCCTTCGTGCGCCAGCCATTCGAAGTGGATGCGCAGCGTCTCGGACGCGCTGTCCTTCACGCCGAGCTTCAGATGCTTTTCCATGAAGAGCGGCTGGCCGTTGCAGGGGAAGGTCCGCCGCTCGCGCCCCTTCTCCGACAATGTCTCGGCCTCCTTGGCTGCGAATTTGCCGCCAAAGACCTTGCGGGCGCCATCATCGCCCTGCCCTGCCAGAAGCGCCTGATGATAGCTGGTCGCCAGTGTCCACAGCAGCTCCAGTGCCTTGTCCGGATGCCTGAAGTTCGCGGACTTGCGCGCGGAGCTGAACGCCGAAGGGAGAACGACAACCCGGGTCGGAAACACATGCGCCACGATCCTGAGGGCGTCGGCCACCGTGTAGCGCTTATCGATGAGCGCCCGGATCTCG
>JBDNCK010000056.1:0-8565 GCA_046719675.1 Sphingomonadaceae bacterium
TCGGCGCCGCGGCGCACCGCTTCCTCGAAGGCCAATCGGGCATCCCTGACGCGGAAGGCCATGGCATTGGCCGAAGGCCCGCGCCTGGCGCGAAACTCGGCCACCTGCCCCTCGGGCTCGAAGTTCAGGAGAAAATTGATGTCGCCCTGCGCATAGCGCTTCACCTTCTTCGAGCGGTGGGTGGCAACATGGGTGAAGCCCAGCTTCTCGAAGAGACGGCCGAGCGCATCCGGATCGGGCCCGGTGAACTCGACGAACTCGAAGCCGTCGAGGCCCATGAAATTGTCGTGAGACACGTCTTCGCGCAGCGCCGTCGCCATCATCCTCTCCCCATCATCCTCTCCCATGTTCGCTGACCGCGGCCTCGTAACACAAGTTACGGTTTGGCGCAAGCGGCCAGGCGGGCCAGAAGCGCCATCAGCGTCGCCCGCTCGGCCGCCGAGAAGCCCTGGAGGATCTCCGCTTCGATATCGAGCGCGAGCGGCGCCACGTCGGCATGCAGCCGCTCGCCTTCCGGCGTCAGGGTGAGCGCCAGCGTCCTGCGGTCGTGCGCTGGCGCCCGGACCAGAAGGCCCCGTTCGACGAGCGCCGTTGCTGCTCTCGAGACCGTCATCTTGTCCATGGCGGTCAGCGCGACCAGCTCTGCCTGCGTTGCCTCCCCCCGTTCGGCAACAACGGCAATCACCCGCCACTCCGGAATGCGCAGGCCGAAGCGCGCGCGATAGACATCGGCAATGCGGTCGGAGACGGCGTTGGACGCAACCGACAGCCGGTAAGGCAGGAAATCTTCCAGTACGAGCGACTTGTCCCCCATGGCGCTGCAATCTGCCACGCCGGGGGAAAACGGCAAGGCTCAGCCCATGCGGTACAGGGCGCAGATCTTGTTGCCCGAAGGGTCGCGCAGATAGGCAAGATAGAGCCTGCCACCCGGCCCTTCCCGGACCCCTGGCGGATCCTCGATCGCCGTCCCGCCATGGGCAAGGCCTGCTGCGTGCCAGGCGTCGGCAGCTTCGGGCGACGGCGCGGCAAATCCCACCGTGCCGCCATTGGCACAGGTGGCTGGATTGCCATCGATGGGCCGGCTGATCGCGAAGATTCCCCCGGGCGACATCCAGAACACGCGCCCCCTGTCGTCGGCAAAGCCCGGGCCATGGCCGAGGGCTGCAAGCGTTGCATCATAGAAGCGCTTCGACGCCTCGAGGTCGTTGGCGCCGACCATCACATGACTGAACATGCTGTCCTCCCGCTGTCGCTCCTCCCTTGCCGCAGCTGCGGCCGGCTGTCGCCTGTGAAGGCCGACAGGGCCTTGGCTGGCTGAAAGGCTGCCGGCTCGGGCCGTTATGTCGCGGCGATGACCGGCCTCCTCGCGACATTCTCGCAATGTCTGACCGAAGACCACGACCTGCGGATCGTGGCGGTCGCCGCCGCCATCTGCGCCATCGGCCTCCACAGCAGCCTTGCCATCGGCAGCAATGTCGCGCGCGCGCCGGCCGGCAGGGTGCGCCGCGCGTGGATTGCCGCCGGCATCCTCGCCACGGCCTGTGCCATATGGGCAACCCATTTCATCGCCATGCTGGCGCACCGGCCCGGGGCCGTTGTCGGTTTCCAGGTGCCGGAGACGCTCGCCTCGCTGGCGGTCGCCATCCTGCTTGTCACCCTTGGCGGGCTGATCCAGGCCCGCAACCAGGGCCCGCGCGGCCGCACCCTGGGCGCTGCCGTCATCGGCCTTGCAATCGCTGCCCTGCATTACACGGGCATGGCAGGCTATGATGTGCCGGGAGCCCTGCACTGGGATCCGGCCTTTGTCGCGCTGTCGGTTGCCAGCGGCGTGCTGCTCACGATCGCAGCCGTGCAGGCAACCTGGTCGCGCCGGCGCTGGCTGCGATGGTCGGCCGGATCGCTGTTCACGCTGGCGGTTGCGCTCACGCATTTCCTCGGCATGGCGGGTGTGCGGATCGTGCCTGACCCGCTGCGCCAGCTGCACCCCATGTCGGTCTCGCCCGATCATCTGCTGCTGCCCATTGTCGGCGTCAGCCTGCTGCTCGTCCTGCTTGCGCTGTTCGCGGTGATCCTCTCCTGGCGTGCGTGGAAGCAGCGGCTGGCCGAGCGGGAACGGCTGCGGGACTTCGCCGACGTCGCCGTGGAGGGGTTGCTCATCTGCGAGGGCGAGCAAATCGTTGGTGCCAACCGCAGCCTCTGCCGGATGCTCGGGGCCACGCGCGCGGAGCTGCTGGGCCAGCCGGTTGCTGCCATTCTCGGGCGGGCGGCCGCCGACGTGCCCGATGCGCTTGAGGCCGATTCCACGGTGTCGGGCGGCGATGGGACCACCATTCCGGTGCGGCTGATCGCCCAGGACATCGCGATCGGCAACCGGGCGCATCGGGTCATTGCTGTTCGCGACCAGCGCGAGCGGCTGAAGGCAGAAGCCGAGATCCTGCGCCTTGCGCACGACGATCCGCTGACCGGTCTTCCCAACCGCCGCAGCTTCGGTCTCGCGCTTGGCGAGCGGCTGGCACAGCGCAGCCGGCGGATCGATCCCTTTGCCCTTCTGATGGTCGACCTCGACCGGTTCAAGAATGTGAACGACACGCTTGGGCATGGCGTGGGCGACGAGCTGCTCTGCCGGGTCGCTGCCCGTTTCCGGCGGGCGCTGCGCGACGGCGACCTGATCGCACGACTTGGCGGCGACGAGTTTGCCGTGATCGCCAGCCTGAGCGCTCCGGCGGATGCCGAGGCGCTCGCCCAGCGGCTGGTGGATTTTGCCGCGCGGCCCTTCCTCATCTCCGGTCATGTCCTGGAAGTTGGCGCATCGGTGGGCATTGCCCTGGCGCCCCAGGATGGACGCACCCCCGAACTTCTGGCGCAGAGCGCGGATGTTGCCCTCTATGCCGCCAAGGAGGCCGGCCGCGGCACCTGGCGCCTCTTCGAAACCGAAATGAACACCCGCCGGCAGGATCGCCGGGCGCTCGAGCTCGACTTGCGCCGTGCCGTCGCCCGCGGCGAGTTCGTGGTGCACTATCAGCCGCAGGTCGACTCGGTGACCCGGCGCTTCACCGGTGCCGAGGCCCTCCTGCGCTGGCCACATGAAAGGCGCGGGCTGGTGCCGCCTGCCGTCTTCGTGCCGCTCGCCGAGGAACTGGGGCTGATCGGCGATATCGGCGAATGGGTCATGAAGACGGCCTGCCGCGATGCCCTTGAATGGCCGGAGAGCATCCGCGTTGCCGTCAATCTCTCGCCCGTCCAGCTTCGCGATCCCGCGCTCGGGCAGACCATCGCCGGCATCCTCGCGGAGACCGGCCTGCCGCCCGCGCGGCTGGAGCTGGAGATCACCGAGACCGCCCTCCTCCAGGATGACGGGACCACCTTTGCCACGCTGGGTGCGCTGCGCGCGCTTGGAATCCGCATTTCGATGGACGACTTCGGAACCGGCTATTCGTCGCTCAGCTATCTCTCCCGCTTTCCCTTCGACAAGATCAAGATCGACAAGAGCTTCATCCAGCAGGCCGAATCGGATCGCAACAGCGCATCCATCGTGCGCGCCATCACCACGCTGGGAAGCCGCCTCGGCATGAGCGTGACGGCCGAGGGCGTGGAAACCGAAGCGCAGCGCCAGTTCATGGCCCGCGAAGGGGCGGACCAGCTGCAAGGCTTTCTCTTCTCGAAACCGGTGCCAGCGGAATCCGTCCGCAGCCTGTTTCGCTCGGCCGAACGGGAGCCAGCATGAGCCTCTATCGCCTTGTCTATCGCAGCCGCGTCGAGCTTCCGCCCGAGTCCCGGGATGCGGAAGTCGACCGCATCGTGGCGATTGCAGCCCGGCGCAACGCCGCGCGGGACATCACCGGCGCCCTCATGCTCGTCGGGGACCGCTTCGTGCAGGCGCTGGAAGGGCCGGCCGACGCCGTCGAGGACCTGTTCGAGGAAATCTGCTCGGACCTCAGGCACCGCCAGGTGCAGCTCCTGGAGTTCACCCAGGCGGACGAGCGGCAGTTTGCCGGCTGGGGCATGGTGCGTGCCCAGGCGCCTTCGGGTCCACTGGCAGACACGCCGACCGATACCGCCCAGGCCCTTGCAAGCGCCAGCCTTTCGCTGCTCAAGGCGCAGCTGCCAGCTCCTGCCTGAGCAGCCGGGTATCGCGCCCTGCCAATCCGCCCGCCTTCCCGGACGGGGAGGCGGCTGTTTTCGGGCTTGCAGCCGCGCCTTCAGTTCGTTATTTCTAAAAACATGGAAGAGTCTGAGGCCCTGGCAGCGCTTTCCGCCCTTGCGCAGCCGACGCGGCTTGCCGTCTTCCGGGCGCTGGTGCGCGCCGGGCCCGACGGGCTGGCCGCCGGCGAGCTTGCCGGCCTTGTCGCAACGCCTCCCTCGACCCTGTCGTCCCATCTGAGGCTGCTCGAACAGGCAGGGCTGGTCCTTTCCCGAAGGATGGGCCGCCACATCTTCTATGCCGCCTCCTTTCCGGCCGCACGCGCGCTGCTCGCCTTCCTCATGCAGGATTGCTGCGCCGGCCATCCCGCCATCTGCGCGGACCTTCCGGCACCTGCCTGCCCCTGACCCCGCAAGGAGTTCGCTCATGTCGCGTCTGCATGTCCATCTGTCGGTCACCGATCTGCCGGCGGCCCTGCGCTTCTACGAGCGGCTGTTCGGCGCTGCGCCCACCGTGGTGAAGCCGGACTATGCGAAATGGCGCCTCGAGGATCCGCGCGTGAATTTCGCCATCTCCACCGGGCGCGACCGGGCCGGGGTCTCCCATCTCGGCCTGGAGGCGGATTCGGGCGAGGAACTGGCTGCGATCAGCGCCCGCCTCGCCGAGGCCGGCCGGCCGCTCCTGGACGAGGGCACCACCACCTGCTGCTATGCCCGCTCGACCAAGCAGTGGGTGAGCGATCCCGACGGGCTGGCGTGGGAGGCTTTCCACACGCACGGCGAAAGCACCAGCTACGGAACCTCGCCCGCGCTTGCGAGCCTCAGGGCCGCCTCCGCGCCGGCATCCTGCGACAGCTGAGACACACGAAAGGCATGGGGGCTCCTCGATGACCGCTGCTGCTGCGCCTGCGCGCCTTCCCGCCTTCGAGCGCTATCTCAGCCTCTGGGTGGCTCTTGCGATCCTGGCCGGAGTCGGCCTCGGCCTGCTGTTCCCCGGCATCTTCGGCCGGCTGGCCGCGCTCGAGGTGGCGAATGTCAATCTGCCGGTGGCCGTCCTCATCTGGGCGATGATCTTCCCGATGATGGTGGGCGTGGAGTTCGCTGGCGTCGCCCGCGCCTTCCGGCAGCCGCGCGGTCTCGTCATCACCCTTGCCGTCAACTGGCTGGTGAAGCCCTTCACCATGGCGGCGCTCGGTGTCCTCTTCTTCTTTCACCTGTTTGCCGATGTCATCCCGCCGGACGACGCCAACCAGTATCTGGCCGGGCTCATCCTGCTGGGGGCAGCGCCCTGCACGGCGATGGTCTTCGTCTGGTCGCAGCTCGTCCGCGGGGATCCCAACTATACGCTGGCCCAGGTGGGGGTGAATGATGCGATCATGGTGGTCGCCTTTGCTCCCATCGTTGCGCTCCTGCTCGGCCTTGCAGACCTCAGCGTTCCCTGGGAGACGCTTCTTCTTGCCACCTTCCTCTATGTCGTCCTGCCGCTCATCGCCGGCGTCCTCACGCGGCGGACCCTCATGGCAAGGGGTGGGGAGCCGGCGGTCCTCGTGTTCCAGGCCGGCGCGCGCCCCTTCGCGATTCTCGGTCTCCTGGTGACCGTGGTCCTGCTCTTCGGCTTCCAGGCGCCGACCATCGTCGCCAGTCCGCTCGTGGTTGCGCTGATTGCTGCTCCCATCCTCGTCCAGTCCTATGCGATCTTTGCGCTTGCCTATGCCGCTGCCTGGCTGTGGCGGGTGCCGCATCGCGTGGCCGCGCCCTGCGCGCTCATCGGCACCTCCAACTTCTTCGAGCTCGCGGTTGCCGTTGCGATCTCGCTCTTCGGGCTTGGCTCGGGCGCAGCGCTTGCCACCGTCGTCGGCGTGCTCGTGGAGGTTCCCGTCATGCTCTCGCTGGTGCATCTGGCGGAGCGCACGCGCCCCGGATTCGAAGCCCGCGCCCGCGCCTGAGCTTGCACCTGGGGGCAAGAGGGCGCAGACTGCCCCGCGCATGCCGATGCGGCGCCGAACCCTGATCCAGTCCGCCATGGCCGGCGCGGCTATCGGCGGCTTCGGGTCTCGCGCCCTGGAATCTGAGGCCTTCGCGCGGACGACGCAGACCCTCCCGCCGGCAGCATGGAAGCCGCTCGAGACGCTGCTCGGGGATCGCCTGCTCCATGTCCATTCCCCGCTCGCAGCCTGTGTCGAGGCCAGCGGCACAGGGGCAGACAGGCTCTTCGCCGAGCTCAAGAACCCCTATTTCCTGAGCGAGGATCCAGCCCTGACCCAGACTCTCGGGTGGACCGATGCCTGGACCAGCGCTGCGAGCACGCGCGCCGTTGCAGCGCAGGGGCCTGCCGATGTCGCCGCTGCCGTCCGCTTTGCCGCCCGGCATCGGCTGCGGCTTGCAGTGAAGGGCGGTGGCCACAGCTATTTCGGCAATTCCAATGCCGCCGGCTCGCTCCTTGTCTGGACTCGCCCGATGCAGGCAATCGAGATGCACGAAGGCTTCCGGCCGAAGGGCGCACCGGCCGATGTCGCGCCCGTTCCTGCCGTCTCGGTCGGGACGGGGCTGCGGTGGGGCGAGGTCTACAGGGCCGTGTCAGTCGCCGGCGGTCGCTATGTGCAGGGCGGCGGCTGCCTGACGGTCGGGGTTGCAGGCTTCGTGCTCGGCGGCGGCTTCGGAAGCTTCTCGAGGCAGTTCGGAACCGGCGCCGCCAATCTTCTCGAGGCCGAAGTGGTGACCGCCGACGGCCGGATCCGCATCGCCAACGCGCATCAGGAGCCGGAACTCTTCTTTGCCCTGAAGGGCGGCGGCGGCGGCACCTTCGGCATCGCTACGCGCCTGACGCTTGCTACCCACCCGCTTCCAGCAACCATCGGGGCCGTCCAGTTCGAGGTGGAGGCCAGCTCCGACAGCGCCTGGGCCGAGCTCGTCGCGCGCATGCTCGGCTTCTATGCCGAGCAGCTGTTCAACGCCCACTGGGGCGAACAGCTGGGCTTTGCGCCCGGCCGCCGGATGAGCGTGGCCTTCGTCTGGCAGGGCCTTGACCTTGCAGGGATCAAGGCCTGCTGGGACCCCTTCTTCGCCTTCCTGTCCGGTCGGCCGAACGACTTCCGCTTCCCCGAGCCCCGGATCCATGCCGCGGACGGTCGGCAGTTCTGGGATCCCGCCTATCTGCGCAGCCTTCCCGGCGTCGTCCTTGCCGACGATCGGCCGGGCGCATCGCCTGACAATCTCTACTGGGCCTCGAACCGCGGCGAGGCCGGACAGATCATCCACGCCTATCAGTCGGTCTGGCTGTCGCAGCGGCTGCTTGCGCCAGACCGGCGCAAGACGCTCGTGCAGGCCCTGCTCGATGCATCGCAGCACTGGCGCGTGACGCTGCACACCAACAAGGGGCTTGCCGGCAGCGTTCCGGACGCACTTGCCCGCACCGCCGGAACCGCCACCAACCCCAATGTGCTTGATGCCTTTGCGCTGCTGATCTGCGCTGCCAACGGTGAACCGGCCTGGGCCGGCATTCCGGGCCATGAGCCGGATCGCGCAGACGGCCTGCGGAAAGCCGCCGCCGTCACGCGCGCCATGGCGCCGATGCGGGCCATTGCCGGGAACATGGGAACCTATGTCTCGGAAGCCGACTGGTTCGCGGACGGCTGGGCGGAAGCCTATTGGGGCACCCACCTCGAACGCCTGAAGGCCGCGCGCCGCCGCTACGATCCAGGGGGCTTCTTCGCAGGCCACCATATCGTCCCGCCTGCCTGAAGCTGAGCCGCTCCGCAGCCGCCGGCTCTGGCGACCCCTACGGGACTCGAACCCGTGTTTTCGCCGTGAAAGGGCGACGTCCTAGACCGCTAGACGAAGGGGCCGAAGCGGGGGAGGCGGCCGCTTAGTCGGCAGGCGCCGCGTCGTCAAGGTGGAGTTCCGCGCTCACCTGGCCCTGCCAGCTGTTGCGCACCGGACGCCCGCACAGCTGGAACCGGCGGCCACGCCCGGCCAGCAATGCGCCACCAAGCGCCGTCTCTGCGCCACGGAACAGGATCGCCTTCACCCGCCCGCCGCCCGGCCCTGTACCCACCAAGCGCACATGCGCTGCGTCATGGCCGACCCTTGTCGCTTCCACGAGCTTGACCGGACCCACCGCCACGCGCGGCGCCGGCCACCCCTGCCCATAGGGGCCCGCTGCCTCCAGCGCGTCCACAAGCGCCGGCGACAATCCCGTCGCAGTGACCGCAAGGTCGATCGCCAGCGCCCGCGCGCCCACCGCTGCTGCGACTGCCGGACCAAGCCGATCGCACAGGAACCCGCGCAGGGCCTCCAGCTGATCGGGATGCACCGTCAGCCCCGCAGCCATCGCATGGCCACCGCCGGCCAGAAGCAGCCCGCGATCCTTCGCCTCCAGCACCGCCGCCCCCAGGTCGACCCCGGCAATCGATCGGCCCGGGGGTC
>JBDNCK010000057.1:0-8503 GCA_046719675.1 Sphingomonadaceae bacterium
CTGGAGCGCGGGCGCCGTCGTCGAGCGCGGCGGGCTTACCGCCACCGTCGATTACTGGTCCATCGACATCGACGACCAGATCGTCGCGGAAGGCGTGGCCGGGCTGGTTGCGGCCGTGTTCGGGCCTGGCGCTGGCCCGGCGACGCCCGGGAATTGTGCAAGTCCGTTTGCCAGCCGCTTCACCTTCTCGGGCGGGCCCGCAGGCGGCGGCTGCGGCGCACTGACACCGGCACTAGGCCAGGTGGTGCGGGCGCGGACCGACATTGTGAACGGCGCCGACGTGAAGACGACCGGCATCGACTTCCTCGTGCAGTACAGCCACGAGCTCACGAGCGCGTTCAGCTTCACCGTCGGCAGCAGCGGAACCTATGTGCTCTCCTACGATGTTGCAGCCTATATCCAGCAGGGCATCGTGCTGCAGCCGGCGCTGGAGGCCGCCGGCAAGCTCAACTTCCAGACCAGTGCCTATCCCATTTCCCGCTTCCGCGGGCAGGCCTGGATCGATGCGTCATGGCGGCAGCACGACTGGCGGCTGGCCGGCAACTATGTCCATGGCTATACCGACGAGCGGCCGCCGGCGCTTCGCATCCCCGCCTTCTACACGATCGACTTCAGCTGGAACCTGACCCTGCCCAACGACCTGGCGCTCAACTTCACTGTCTTCAACCTGACGGACAAGGAGCCCGGCTTCGCCCGCCTCGACCTCAACTATGATCCGTTCACGGCGAACCCGCTGGGCCGGCACTTCAGCTTCGGCGTGCGCAAGACCTTCTGAACGTCGCAGGGGTTGCGCCACCCGCCCGGCGGTGACAGGCTCCCGGGAACAGGAGTGGGTGATGCCGGAAGCTGAATTCGATGTGGTGATCGTGGGCGCGGGCCTTTCGGGCATCGGCGCTGCCTGGCACCTGCAGGAACGCTGCCCGGGCAAATCCTTCGTCATCCTTGAAGGCCGCGAGGCGATCGGCGGCACCTGGGACCTGTTCCGCTATCCCGGCATCCGCTCGGATTCGGACATGTTCACGCTGGGCTACCGCTTCCGCCCGTGGACGGAAGCCAAGGCGATTGCCGATGGTCCGTCGATCCTGCGCTATGTGCGGGCAACCGCCCAGGAGGCGGGCATCCTGCCGCGGATCCGGTTCCGCCACAGGGTCGTCTCGGCCGACTGGGATTCCGCCTCTGCACAATGGACGGTCGTTGCCCAGACACCCGACGGAGAGCAGCATTTGCGCGCGCGGTTCCTGCTGATGTGCGCCGGCTACTATAGTTACGAGGAGCCCTACGATCCCCATTTCCCCGGGCAGGAGCAGTTCGAGGGGCGGATCTTCCACGCCCAGCACTGGCCCGAAGACCTCGACTGGGCCGGCAGGCGCGTGATCGTCGTCGGCTCGGGCGCGACAGCGGTTACCATCGTGCCGGAACTGGCGAAGACCGCCGCTGCCACCGTGATGCTCCAGCGCTCGCCCACCTGGATGGTGAGCCGCCCGTCGGAAGACCGGGTCGCGAACGCGATCCGTGCCATCCTTCCCTCAAGGCTTGCCTACATGCTGGTGCGCTGGCGCAATGTCCTGCTGCAGCAATGGGTCTATCGCCTCACGCGGCGGCAGCCCGAGAAGGTCAACGCGCGCCTTCTGCAGATGCTGCGGCAGGATCTCCCCGAAGACGTGATCGCGCGCCATTTCACGCCCAGCTACAATGTCTGGGACCAGCGGCTGTGCCTCGTGCCCGACGGCGACCTGTTCGCAGCCGTGCGCGAAGGCCGCGCCGAAGTGGTGACCGACCGGATCGCCAGGCTGGACGCAGCCGGCATCCACCTCGAATCCGGCCGGCATCTGCCAGCCGACATCATCGTCAAGGCAACCGGTCTCAACCTGCGCCTGATGGGCGGGGTGGCCATCTCGGTGGACGGGGCACCCCAGCACATGCCGGGCAAGTTCACCTACAAGACGATGATGTTCGAAGGCGTGCCCAATCTCGTTGCCACCTTCGGCTACACCAACGCGTCCTGGACGCTCAAGGCCGATCTCACCAGCGAGTTCGCCTGCCGGCTGCTGAACGAGCTCGATCGCCGTGGCGCCGACCTTGCCGTGGCCGAGAACGAGGATCCCGAGCTTCGGCCCGAGCCCTGGCTCGACTTCACCTCCGGCTATGTGCAGCGCGCGCTTGCCAGCCTGCCGCTGCAGGGCTCGAAACATCCCTGGCGGGTGCACCAGAATTATCTCAAGGATCTGCGGATGATCCGCCACGGCCCGCTGGAGGACGGCGTGCTGCGCTTCCGCAAGGCCGGCGGCACGGCGCCAGCACCGGTCGCCGCCCGCGCGGTGGAGCCGGCCTGAGCCTCAGGCCGCGGCCGGGCGCACGGCCTCGGGCGCTGGCAGGCTGTCTGCAGCAACCGGCTCGAGGGTGGCCGGCGGCAGGGTCTCGCCATAGAGACCGAACAGCCGTGAAAAATGCTCATTGGTGCTGATAACCCGGGTCTGGCGGCCGCGCAGGGCTGCCTCGCGCAATGCCACGGGGTCGCGCGCATAAAGGCGCAGGATGGCAGCAGCAGCCTCGCGTTCGCTGCCCGCGCGGTAGCTCTCGCCCCAGGCCGGATCGGCCGCGTCCGAGCAGCCGCCGGCATCCGGCAGCACCAGCGGCGTGCCGCTCGCCAGCGCTTCGGATGCGACGAGCCCGAAGGTCTCGGCCCGGCTGGCGTGGACGAAGGCATCGGCCGAGGCGAGGATCCGCGCGACGAGATCGCGGTCCGGCACATGCCCCAGCAGTCGCACATTGCCGGCCTCGGCCGCCGCCTTCTCGACGCGCTGCCGGTCGAAGCCGTCACCCAGCTGCACCATACCGAGCGGCGCGTCGCGGCCGGCGCGCGCAACGGCCCGGAAGAGCATCGGCCAGCGCTTCTCATGATGATGCCGCCCGATCCCGACGAGCAGCCGGCCCGATTCCGGCAGGCCAAGCAACGCCAGCAGCTCCTTCCTGACCTGCGGATCGCGCCGGTCAGGGTGAAACCGGTCAAGATCGATTCCCCATGGCACGACGTCCGCGCGAATGCCGGCCTCGCGGCGCACCCGCTGCTGCATCCAGCGGGTGCCTGCCACCACCCGGTCGAACCGGCGGGCGATGAGCGCGAGATAGCCCCAGTACCAGAAGCAGCCCCAGTCCACGGCCCTGGCCGGCAGCAGCTTGCGGAACCACGTCTGCGGATGCTGGGCCACGAAGTCCGCATGCAGCACCAGCGCACGCCGCGCACGCCTTGCCGCCGGCCCCTTCCAGGTCGCAACCGCAACGGCGCCCATCATGAAGGACGATGCCTCCACCACGTCGGGCTTGAGCAGGTCGAGCTCCGCCTGGACGCGGGCTGTGCCCTCGAACAGGTGATAGCGCTGGTCGATCGGGATCGCCGGTGCCTTCAGATAGCGCACGGTGCCGCCGGCGCGCTCCTCCACCCGGTCTTCCGGCCCGGGCGCCAGCACCGTCACGCGGATTCCCTCGCGCGCTGCATAGGCAAGCTTGGCGTCGATATAGGTCTTCACGCCCCCGCCAAGGGGCGCGTAGAACTCGGCCACATCCACGATGTGCATCAGCTTTCAGGGTCCCCCTTGCCTGCAAGCCGCTCGTTCGGCTGCCGCAGCGGGCGGAAGGCAAGCCCCTGCAGATAGTTCATGACAACGGTTGCTTCGCCGCGGCCGGCCGGCAGCTGCACGGCCACCTCCTCGACGGCAGGCTTGCTGCGCCGGATCCGCGGATTGTTCGTGAAGCCCGCCCCGTCGCGCAGGAAATCGAACTTCCACCGCGGGCTCGACTGGTGGACCACGCTGAAGGCATAGCGCCCCGGCCCCGGCGTCTTCAGGCAGAGCGTCACGGGTCCCGCCGCCGGAACCGGCAGCCAGACCCGCCGGAAGGGCTTCCTTTCCTGCTCGAGCAGCCGGTCGGGCTTCAGCCAGTCCTCCTCGGTTGCCGGATAGAGTTCCGCGCGCACCACGCCCTCGCGGTGCTTCAGGCCCTCGATGCGAAGCAGCATCGCCGGCTCGCGGCTGCCCGGCGCACAGGCCCTGGCATCATCCCCCATCACGATCGGGCGCGTGTTGGGCGCGCCTTCCACGAGGCCGCTCGCCGCGGCAGGCGCGGCTGACAGGAGTGCGGGAATGAGCAGAACCAGCGCAGGCATAGCCGCGGGCCTAGGCCGGCAATGCGGCGCAATCGGGGCAGCGCCGCGGCGAAATTGCCGCGTTACCAGGGAATGGGCTGCCCGTCCCAGGCGAAGAAGCCGCCGCTGTCCTCGGCCTTCAGGCCGTCGATTACCTGCCACAGATGCGCTGCGGCGCGTTCGGGCGAAAACAGCTTCTCCGGCTTCACATTGCGCTGGAACGGCCGGGACATCCCGGTGTCCACCGTGCCGGGATGCAGCGCCACCGCAATCGCCTGCGGGTTCTTCCGCCGGAGCTCGATGGAAAGCGTCTTGACCAGCTGGTTCGTGGCCGCCTTCGAGGCGCGATAGCTGTGCCAGCCGCCCAGGCGATTGTCGGCAATCGAGCCGACACGCGCGCTCAGCACCGCGAACACCGCGCGGCGATCCTTCGCCAGGCGCGGCAGGAACGCCCGGGCCGCAAGCGCCGGCAGCACGGTGTTCACGCGGAAATTCTCGAGCATCCATGCGGCGTCGAGCTGCCGCCAGTCCCGCTCCGGCCCCTGGCCCTCGCGATGCAGCAGGCCAGCTGCCACAATCACATGCGCCAGGCCCCCGCCTGCGGCCTCGGCTGCTTCCTCGAAGCTCTCGGGGCGCGCAAGGTCAATCGCCGGGCGCGACAGGCGCACGACCCTGTGCCCAAGCGCCTCTGCTGCCTCCGCAAGCGCCGCTCCGATGCCGCCGGACGCCCCAAGGATCACGGTTGTCTGCATGAACCTGCCTTGAGGCGCCCCCTGCGCCAGCACAAGCCCCTGCCAGGCCGCCCTTTGTCGCATCGGGCAGGGGCTGATGCGGGCAGGTGCCGGGTGCCGGACGCAGGCGACACCCCCATCGCCTGCGGATGCGTGGCGGTCCCGGCAGGACTCGAACCTGCGACCTCCGGTTTAGGAAACCGCTGCTCTATCCGGCTGAGCTACGGGACCGCGCGCGCGCCTTGTGCCTTGGGTGAGAAGCCCGCGCAAGCGCTCAGGCGTCGGCGATCCGGCGGGGGCGCACCGGAAGCGGCGCAACGGGCACCCCGTCTGCAACCAGGGACCGGACTTCCTCCGGCGATGCTTCGCCATAGACCCCGCGCACGTCCGCTCCTTCGGCCGAGCGCGCATGGCGCATGCGCGCTTCGTCTGCAAAGCGGTCGCCGACATAGTCGCAGCTGGTCTCGAGATGGTGGCGCAGGGCAGCAAGGGCGTGCCGGTGCTCCCTGCGGTTGGTCTTGGCGGGAACCGCAGGCGCCATCACCGCCTTTTCCAACGCGCGGCTGTCGCACAGCGGGCAGGCCACGAGGCCGCGACGCTTCTGCTCCTCATAGTCGGCCGACGAGCCGAACCAGGCCTCGAACACATGGCCTTCGCGGCAGACCAGGTCGAAGACGATCACGCCGCTGCCCGGCCCGGGCCGGCCACGGCCGGCAGCGGCCGGGCATGGGCAAGCGAGGGGATGCGGGCCCGCGTGTCGGCGACCAGGGCAAGATCGAGATCGGCGGTTGCTTCGCCCGGCGTCGTCCCCATGTCGAGACACACGCGCCCCCAGGGATCGACGACGAGCGAATGGCCGAAGGTCTCCCGCCCGTCTTCGTGCCGGCCCGTCTGGGCGGCTGCGACGACGAAGCAGCCCGTCTCGATCGCGCGGGCACGCAGCAGCACATGCCAGTGCGCCTCGCCGGTCGGCACGGTGAAGGCCGCAGGCACCGCGAGGATCTCCGCCCCCGCTTCGGCCAGCGCCCGGTGCATCGCGGGGAACCGCACATCGTAGCAGATGGCAAGGCCCAGCCGGGCAACGGGCGTCTCGGCAAGCGCAAGCGCATGCCCTGGCACGAAGCTTGCCGATTCGCGATAGCGGCTGCCGTCGGGCAGATCGACGTCGAACAGGTGGATCTTGTCGTAGCGGGCAAGGATGGCGCCGTCGGGGCCGATCACGAAGCTGCGGTTGAACAGGCGGTCGGCAGTCGCGCGAATGGCCAGCGAGCCGATGGCGATGGTGATGCCCAGCCGGCGCGCAAGCGGCCGCAGCCGGGCCAGCGCCGGATCGTCGGCCTCTTCGGCCGCACGCGCGAGAAGGCGTGCCGGGTTGCGGTCGAGCAGGCCGCACATCTCGGGCGTGAAGACAAGGCTGGCGCCATCTCGTGCCAGCCGTTCCACGGAGGCCGCGAGCGATCGCGCGTTGGCCTCCGGGTCGAGGCCGGTTGTCGTCTGGACAAGGCCGACGCGGAGCATCAGCCAAGCAGCGGCACAAGGCCGCCGGCCCGATCGAGCGCGACGAGATCGTCGCACCCGCCGATGTGGCGATCATCGATGAAGATCTGCGGCACCGTGCTGCGTCCGCTGGCCCGCGCCAGCATCTCCTGCCGCTTCGGCCCGCCGAGCGTGATGTCATATTCGGCGAAGGTGGCACCCCGCTCCTTCAGGAGCGCCTTGGCCCGGCTGCAATAGGGGCACAGGAACTTGGTGTAGATTTCAACGCGCGCCATCGTCGTCCCCAGGATCCGGGGCAGCAACATATTGTGCGCGTGCAACATCCGCAACACGGGCAAAGGCAAGGACATGCACGGCCGACGCGCCGCCCTGCCTGAGCGCAAGCGCGCAGGCATTGGCCGTGGCGCCCGTCGTCAGCACGTCATCGACAAGGAGGACGGGCCGCCCCCGGAACGCGCCGGCAGCGCAATCGGGCACCGCGAAGGCACCTTCCACATTGCGCGCCCTGCCCTTCCTGGTCAGGCCGCGGCTGCTTGGCGTGTTGCGCCTGCGCACAAGGCCCTCGAGCAGCAGCGGCGCGCCCAGCCTGTCTGCCACCTCCCGGGCAAGGAGCGCCGCCTGGTTGTAGCCGCGCTGCATCAGCCGGACGGGGTGGAGGGGCACCGGGACGACCAGCGCCTGCGGAAGATCGGGCGCTCCGCGCGCAAGAAACGGGGCAAGCAGGCGCGCCATCTCCTCGCGGCCGTTCTTGAAGCGCAGCACCAGCGTGCGCGCCGGGCCATCATAGGCGAAGGGGGCAAACGCCGTGTCGAAGGCCGGCGGCTCGGCCAGGCAGCCAAGGCAGGTGTCGGCCCCGCCCGCCTGCGGCGGCATCGGTATGCCGCAGCGGCGGCACAGCGGCCGGGCAAGCGCGGGAAGTTCGGCGTAGCACGCCCCGCACAGGCGATTGGCCGTGGCAACCGGCGCCTTGCAGGCGGCACACTGCGGCGGCATGAGCACGTCGATGACAGCGGACGCAGCACGCCGGAGGACGGGAAGAGCGGGCCGCTCCATCGCGCCAGCATAGCCCGGCATGGCCGCAAGCGCGAGAGCCCCGGAGCAGCTGTTCGATACCCGGCTGCGCGCCCGCGCCAGGGGGCGCAGGCCGGTGGCTGATGCGGATTTCCTGCTGCGGCACGCAGCCGACGAGCTCAGCGCGCGCGAGGCGCTGCTTGGCGACGTTCCGGCCGGGCCGCAGCTTGCGATCGGCGGCTGCGGCCTCGTTCCGGGAACCGCGGCTGACCTCCATCCGCGCCGCCTGCCGGCGGCAGGCCCGAGACTCCTGTGCGCGGAAGACCGGCTGCCGTTCGCGGACGGGTCGCTTGCCGTGATCCGTTCCGTCCTCAGCCTGCATGGCGTGAACGACCTGCCCGGCGCGCTCCTGCTCGCGCGCCGGGCGCTGGTGCCGGGGGGCCGGTATCTGGCGGTGTTCGCGGCCGGCATTGCCCTGCCGCAGGTGCGCGCCGCCTTTCTTGCCGCCGACATGGCAGCAGGCGGCGTGGCAGCGCGGGTCGGGCCGACGGTCGACCCGGCGCAGGGTGCTGCGCTGCTGCAGCGGGCCGGCTTCGTCGAGCCGGTGGCCGAAGTCGTCCCGGTGGCGGCGCGCTATCCCTCGCTTGCCGCGCTCGCACAGGATCTTCGCGCCATGGGGGAGACAGGCTGGCTCGCGGCCCGCAGCCGCGTGCCCATGACCCGCAGCCGCTGGCAGGAAGCCGAAGCAGCCTTTGCAGCCGGCGCCGATGCCGACGGCAAGGTGCGGGTGGAAGCCGAGCTGCTGTTTCTCAGCGCCCGGGCGCCGGGCGCGCCAGCGCGGCCAGATGCGGGCGCACCAGCTCCGGGTGGGTGACGGGAAAGAAGTGACCAGTTCCTGTGAAGCGCTCGGCATGGCGGCAGGCGCGATGACGCGCCATGGCTTCGAAGTCATCCGGCTGGACGGTGCTTCCCTCATCGCCTGCCAGCAGGACGAACGGCGTGGAAAGCTGCGCAAGCGAGGCTTCGAGCGTGGTCGAGACGCCGCGGAACGACGTGGCTTCCCAGGCCGGCGCGCAGGCAAGCGTGACACCGCCGCCTTCGTCAGACAGGCCATCGTCCACCA
>JBDNCK010000006.1:0-16749 GCA_046719675.1 Sphingomonadaceae bacterium
CGACACGGATCATGCCGTCATCAACCTGCTCGACTTCGGCTGTGTGCGCATCTTCCCGCCAGCCTTCCTCGAAGGCGTGAACGAGCTCTACAGCGCGATCGAGGCCGACGACGAGGAGCGGGCCCATCACGCCTTCGGCCTGTGGGGGTTCCGGAACCTCAGTCGCGAGGTGATGCGCATCCTTCTCGTCTGGGCGAAATTCCTCTACGGTCCGCTGCTCGACGACCGGGTGCGCCCGATCGACGAGAATGCAAGGCCCGGCGAATATGGCCGCGCCACGGCCCAGAAGGTGCATGCGGAACTCAGGAAGACGGGCAGCGTCACCATCCCGGCCGAATTCGTCTTCATGGACCGCGCGGCCATCGGCCTTGGTGGGGTCTTCATCCAGCTCGGCGCGGAGCTGAACTGGTCGGCGATGTTCCGAAGCCTGATCGCCGGCTTTCGCGTGGAAGACGTGGCGGCACGGCAACAGGCGGCGCTTGCAGAAGCTGGCCTTGCGGAAGCTGGGCTTGCCTCGGGCCTCTCATAAGTTGCATTGCGGAAGGGCGGTGGCCTGGTGCATGGGCGCCGCGCATTTTTCGAAACAGTCGCGGGCAGAGGCGTTGCAATGGCGGAACTCGACAAGCTTCCGAAGCAGGCGCGTGGCACCTGGGATCGTTTTCTGGGGCTCACCAAGTGGGCCATCATCCTGGTTGCCATCGTCCTCATCGGCATGGCCATTTTCCTGACCTGAAGGGGGCGCATGAAGATCGCGGTTCTGAAGGAAACGGCGCCTGGTGAGCGCCGGGTGGCGGCAACGCCCGAAACGGCGAAGAAGCTGGCCGCCCTCGGCGCCACCGTCGCGGTCGAAGCCGGAGCCGGGCAGGGGGCAGACATTCCCGATGCCGAGTTCGTCGATGCCGGCGCGACGGTCGGCTCCCGCGCCGAGGTGCTCGCAGGGGCCAGGCTGGTGATGGCGATCCAGGGGCCGGACCCGGAAGGCCTTCCCGCCGGCGCGCTCCTTGCCGCCGCGCTCAATCCCTACCAGTCGAAGGAACGGCTGCAGGCCTATGCCGCAGCGCAGGTGGACGCGCTCGCGCTCGAGTTCGTGCCGCGCATCACGCGCGCGCAGAGCATGGACATCCTCTCGAGCCAGGCGAACCTTGCCGGCTACAAGGCCGTGATCGACGCTGCTGCCGCCTATGGCCGGGCCTTTCCGATGATGATGACGGCCGCCGGCACCGTGCCGGCAGCGCGGGTGTTCGTGATGGGGGTGGGCGTTGCCGGCCTGCAGGCAATTGCCACCGCCAAGCGCCTGGGCGCGGTCGTCTCCGCCACCGACGTGCGCCTTGCCACCAAGGAGCAGATCCTTTCACTGGGCGGCAAGCCGATCTTCATCGAGGACGAGGAGACGAAGGCCGCGGAGACAGCCGGTGGCTATGCGAAGGAAATGTCGGACGCCTACAAGGCCAAGCAGGCAGCGCTTGTCTCCGAGACGGTCGCCAAGCAGGACATCGTGATCACGACCGCGCTCATCCCCGGCCGCCCGGCGCCCAGGCTGGTGACGGCCGCGCAGGTGGCGACGATGAAGCCCGGCTCCGTCATCGTTGACATGTCGGTGGTGCAGGGCGGCAATGTCGAAGGCTCGAAGGCCGACGAGACGGTCGTGACCGACAATGGCGTGACGATCCTGGGCTTTTCCAACTATCCCAGCCGGATGGCCTCCACGGCCTCGTCCCTGTTCGCGCGCAACCTTCTCAACTTCGTCCAGACCTTCTGGGACAGGGAGAAGGGCATGCTCGTCCTTCCCGAGGATGACGAGATCGTGAAGGGCGCCATGGTCGTGAAGGGCGGCACCATCATCCACCCGGCGCTGCAGGCCTGAGAGGAACCGCGCATGGATTTCATCTCCATTCTTTCGATCTTCGTGCTGGCCTGCTTCGTCGGCTATTATGTCGTCTGGTCGGTGACGCCGGCGCTGCATACGCCGCTCATGTCGGTCACCAACGCCATTTCCTCGGTGATCGTGGTGGGCGGGCTCATCGCGGCTGCCGCCGCCGGCGTGCCCGCGGCCAAATGGCTGGGCCTGGCCGCCGTGCTGCTGGCATCCGTCAACATCTTCGGGGGCTTCGCCGTCACCGAGCGGATGCTCGCCATGTACAAGAAGAAGGAAAAGTGACGCAGGGGCCCACTCCCTGCACCCCGCCGGGGCGTGACGTCCCGGGCCCGCAACTTCTCTCGAGGGTCTAACGATGACGGCTTCTCCAACCTGGGCCATGCTTGCCTACCTCGTCGCGGGGGTTTTCTTCATCCTCGCCCTGCGCGGGCTCTCCAGCCCGGAATCCTCGCGCGCGGGCAACCGCTTCGGCATGGTCGGCATGGTCATCGCGGTGACGGCGACCCTGCTCAAGGCCGAGGTCGCAAGCCTGCCCGAGATCGTCGCGGCGGTTGCCATCGGCGGCACCATCGGCTTCGTCATCTCCCAGCGCATCGCCATGACGGCGATGCCGCAGCTGGTGGCCGGTTTCCACTCGCTCGTCGGGATGGCAGCCGTGCTGGTGGCGGGCGCGGCCTATCTCAATCCCGGCGCCTTCGGCCTCCTGAACGAGGCTGGCCAGATCTTCCCCGTCTCCCGCCTCGAGATGGGCCTGGGGGCCGCGATCGGCGCCATCACCTTCTCCGGCTCCGTCATCGCCTTCCTGAAATTGAACGGCAACATGTCGGGCGCGCCCATCCTGCTGCCCGCGCGCCATGTGATCAACCTGGGCACGCTTGCCGTCATCCTCGCGCTCACCCTCTATTTCATGACCGACCAGTCGCCCTGGGTGATCGCCACCATCACTGCGCTTGCCTTCCTGATCGGCTTTCTCCTCATCATCCCGATCGGCGGCGCCGACATGCCCGTCGTCGTCTCGATGCTGAACAGCTATTCCGGCTGGGCGGCCGCGGCGATGGGCTTCACGCTGGGCAACACCGCGATGATCATCACCGGGGCGCTCGTCGGCTCCTCGGGTGCCATCCTTTCCTACATCATGTGCAAGGCGATGAACCGGAAGTTCCTGTCCGTCATCGCCGGTGGCTTCGGCGGCGATGCCGTGGTTGCCGGCGGCGCCAAGGTGGACCGCCAGTGGAAGCGGGGCAGCGCGGACGACGCCGCCTTCATCATGAAGAATGCCGAGAAGGTCATCATCGTCCCCGGCTATGGCATGGCCGTCTCGCAGGCGCAGCATGCGCTCCGCGAAATGGCCGACACGCTCAAGAAGGAAGGGGTGGAAGTGAAATTTGCGATCCACCCCGTCGCCGGCCGCATGCCGGGCCACATGAACGTGCTGCTTGCCGAGGCCAACGTCCCCTATGACGAGGTGTTCGAGCTCGAGGACATCAACGGCGAATTCGCCCAGGCCGATGTCGCCTTCGTGATCGGCGCCAACGACGTGACGAACCCGGCCGCGCGCGAACCCGGCTCGCCCATCTACGGCATGCCCATCCTCGATGTGGACAAGGCCAAGACCGTGCTGTTCGTGAAGCGCTCCATGGGCGGCGCCGGCTATGCGGGCATCGACAATGACGTCTTCTATCGCGACAACACCATGATGCTGCTGGGCGACGCCAAGAAGATGACGGACGAGATCGTCAAGGCGCTCGCCTAGCCGACCCGGGTACGGCCGGCAGGCGGTTGGGCGCGATCCCGATGGAGACGCTGCCTCCCACGCCTTCCAGCAGCGCCTTCTGAGCGTCAGTCCTTCTCGGCCCAGGCTTTCTCCGCTTCTGCCTTCAGGGCCGCATTCATCGCCTCGAAGCCCGCCCGCGTCCGGTCGAGCGTTCCAGCCAGCAGCGGAACCAGCAACCCGGAGAAGCGCTCGCCATGCACGAGCCGTGTGCCCGCGCCGTCCGGCTGCAACCGGAGCCAGTGTTCGCCATCGAACAGGCCCGGCAGCACGAGGCGGCCGCGCCAGCGCAGTTCGCGTGCCGGCTCCGCCACGAGGAGCGTCGGCTGAAAGCGCATCGGCCTGCCGCCCGGTGGCTGAACCGTCAGCGCAAGGCGCCCGCCTACCCGGATCTCGCCGGCAATCGAACGGATGAAGGGGTTCCAGCGGCTGTGGCCGGGAAGGTCGAGCAGGATCGACCAGACCCTTTCCGGCGGGGCCGCAATCGTTGCCGTGGTTTCGACCTGCGCCATTCCGGCACCTTGCGGGCCGCTCCGCGGAAGGCAAGGCCCCTCAACCGCGCCAGTTGACCGCCCCCCCGCTCAGCCCCACAGAAGCACACAAGGAGGACGTGCGCATGAACGTGATGAGCGTGGAGGCCGCAGCAAGGCAGGCGGCGCAGCCGACCGAGCATTTCGACGTGCTGATCGTGGGCGCCGGCATTTCCGGGCTGGGGGCTGCCAAGCATCTGCAGGACCAGATGCCGGGCAAGTCCTTCGTCATCCTCGAGCGCTGCGAGAGCTTCGGCGGCACCTGGTGGACCCACCGCTACCCCGGCATCCGCTCCGATTCCGACCTCTACACCTTCGGCTACCGCTTCAAGCCCTGGGTCGGCCCGCCGATCGCAACGCGCGCCGAGATTCTCAAGTATCTTGGCGAAGTGATCGAGGAAAATGCCCTCGCCGGCCATATCCGCTATCGCCACCAAATCACCCATGCCGAATGGGACAGCAGCACCAACCGCTGGACGGTGCGCGGCGACGGCCCGGATGGCCCCTTCGTCATCTCGGCCGGCTTCCTCTGGATGTGCCAGGGCTATTACCGGCACTTCGAGGGGCACATGCCCGAATGGGAAGGCATGGAGCGCTTCCGCGGGCGCATCGTCCATTCCATGGCCTGGGACGACAGCATCGACTACAAGGACAAGCGCGTCGCCATCATCGGGTCGGGCGCCACCACGGCGACGATCGTGCCCAACATGCCGGAGGCTGCGCATGTGACGGTCGTGCAGCGCTCGCCCACCTATTACTATCCCGCCCCCAACCGCCAGGATGCCGCCGACACGATGCGCGCGCTCGGCGTCCCCGAAACGATTGTCCATGATGTCACCCGCCGCAAGATCCTCCACGACCAGGATGTGATCTGCCAGCGCTGCCTGGTGGAGCCGGACGAGGTGAAGCGGGACCTGCTGGAGGCAGCAAAACTCTTCCTGGGGCCCGACTTCCCGATCGATCCGCACCTTACCCCAAGCTATCGCCCCTGGCAGCAGCGCCTCGCCTATATTCCGGATGGCGACATGTTCCTCGACATTGCGCGCGGCCATTCCAGCATCGTCACCGGCCACATCGCCGCCTTCGAGGAAGAGGGCATCCGGATGCAGGATGGCACGCTTGTCGAGGCGGATCTCGTGATTGCGGCAACCGGCTTTGACCTTTGCGTGCTGGGGGACATCGCGATTGCGATCGACGGCCGCGAGCTGAACTTCGGCGACACCGTCACCTATCGCGGCATGATGTTCACTGGCATTCCCAACATGGTGTGGATCTTCGGCTATTTCCGCGCCTCGTGGACGCTGCGGGTCGATCTCGTCGCCGATTTCGTCTGTCGCCTGCTTGCCCACATGGACACGAAGGGCGCCAGGCGCGTGGAAGTGGCGCTGCGCGCCGAGGATCACAACATGCCGATCCTCCCCTGGATCGACGAGGAGAATTTCAACCCCAACTATGTGAAGCGTGCCCTGCACCTCCTGCCGAAGCGCGGCGACAAGCCGGAGTGGCAGCACAACCAGGATTACTGGCGCGAGAAGGACCAGATTCCGATGATCGATCTTGACGATTCGGCCTTCCGCTACAGCTGAAGCGCCAGGGCCGAGGGGTTCAGATCCGTCCGACGCAGTTCGTGGAGGCGAGCGCGAGCGTTCCGATGACTTCGGGATCGCCCACGCGCCGCAGCGCCGAGAAGGCCTGGTCGAGCGTGATCTGACCGACCGGAACGCGGCTCAGCTTCGCGGCCTCGGCAAGATCCCGCAGCTGCTCGTTCGTCAGATTGTCGGCAATGATCTTCGCCATGCACGTCGCCGTCGGCTTCGTCACACCGGCATCGGCCAGCACCTGGCGCACCCGTGCCTCTTTCGACACAGCGCATCCCGAAATCGCGATTGCGAGCGCCAGAAGCGCGGGCCGCCATTCATTTGCCATGGTTTGCGCACTAACGGGATCGTGACATATGTCCACCCTGCCACCTGCGACCAGTTTCCGCCCCTTCCCGCTCAATGGCCTCATGAAGGGCCTCGAGCGCATGTGGGCCCGTGGCCTGCAGCCGCCCGCCGACCTCAGCTGGGAGCGGATCGTCGCGCGTGCCGAGCGCGAGACGGGTCTCTCAAACCATGGCGACACGCGCTTCCTCGATTCCCAGCGCGCGGTTCTGCTGCCGGCGCTGCGCGACGAGGCGCGCCTCAACACGCTGGGCCGGGTGATCGCCCACGGGAGTCTCCTCAAGATCGTGAAGGAGCGTCTGTGGGCGGAAGATCTCTTCCGCCGCCATCCCGAAATCACGAACGAAGAGATTGCACCCCCCATCGTCGTGGTTGGCCCGATGCGGTCGGGCACCACCCGCCTGCAACGCCTCATCGCCTCCGACCCGGCCTTCTCCGCCTTCCGTCTCTACGAGACGACCTGCCCCGTGCCCTGGCCGCGCTGCTTCACCCAGATCGAGGATCCCCGCATCGCGCGCACCCGCTTCGGCCTCAAGGTCATCACCTGGATCAATCCGCGCACGGCCGAAGTCCACCCGACGGGCCCGATGGAGTTCGACGAGGAGCTGGGCCTCCTCGAACATTCTCTGGCCGGTGCCCTCATCGAGGCGCAACGGCGCATCCCGACCTTCGCGCGTCACTGCGAGCAATCCGATCAGCGGCCAGCCTACCAGCGGATGAAGCGGCTCATCCAGCTGCGCCAGTGGTTCACCGGGGATCGCCGGCCGCTGGTTCTCAAGACCCCGCAATATATGCAGGACCTTGATCTCGTCCTCGAGACCTTTCCCGGGGCACGCTTCGTCTTCACGCACCGCGATCCGGTGGCCGTCGTTGCCTCCTCGGCGAGCCTCGCCTGGCACCAGATGGTCGTCCAGTCCGATCATGTGGACCCGGCCTGGGTCGGGCGCGAATGGCTGTGGAAGACCCGCCACCGCATCGATCGCACGCTTGCCGTCCGGCCGCGGATCGCGCCGGACCGGATGATCGACATCAGCTTCGATGAAGTGAACTCCAACTGGGCGGCGGCAATCCAGCGAATCTACCGGCATTTCGGGCTGCGGCTGGACGATCGGGCGCGCGCTGCCATGCGGGCCTATGTGGTGCGCGCGGCGCGGGAACATCCCTACAGCAGCCATCGCTACACGCTCGACGATTTCGGCCTGTCGCGCGGCGAGGTGGCGGATGCCTTCCGCACCTACTGGCAGGATTTCGGGCTGGAGCCGCTGCCGATCGCTGCCTGATGCTCGGGCTGCTCCGAACGGTCGTTGTCGCCGGATTGCTGGCGCTGGCCGCGGGCGCCGCCGCCCAGCCGGCAAGCCTGGGCGGCGTGCCGGTTGCCGGATACGCCGCAGCCCGGATCGACCCGGACGGCCATCTGCACGCCTTTGCCGAGGGCGCCGCCGAGCTGGCTCCCGACGGCCGGATCGTGCGGCCGCTCGCCCCGGAAACCCCGATGCGAATTGCCTCCATCTCGAAGGTGATCGTGGCCCTTGCCATCCTGCGGCTGGCTGATGCTGGCAGACTGTCCCTCGATGACCCGGCCTCGCTGCATCTCGGCTGGCCGCTCGTCCACCCCTTGCACCCGGATGCGCCCGTTACCATCCGCCTGCTGCTGCGCCACGAATCCTCCCTTTCCGATGCCGGCGGCTATGGGATGCGCCTCGGCGACCGGCTGCCCGATGCGCTGCCTGCGGCCATGTGGAGCAAGGCCAGGCCCGGCACGCGCTTCGACTATGCCAATCTCAACAGCGTGATCCTTGCAACCATCGTCGAGAAGCTGACCGCCACGCGGTTCGACGAGGCAGCCCAGACACTCGTGCTGCGGCCGCTCAGGATCGCCGGCTGCTTCAACTGGTCCCTGTGCCCTGCGGGCTTCGCTGACGCCGGCGCCATCCTCTATCGCAAGTCCGCCGATTTCGGCGGGAGCTGGGCGCCGGATGGCCCCTGGGTCCCGCAGGTCGATACGCAGCGGCCTGCTGCCGGCTGCCCGGTGCGCCTGGCGGACGGCCAGACCTGCGACCTTGCCGCCATCGTGCCCGGCACGAACGGCGGCCTGTTCGCACCGCAGGGGGGCCTGCGGATCTCCGTTGTCGAACTGGCCTGGCTTGGCGCAGCGCTTCTCGACCGCGAGGCCGGATTCCTGAAGCCGGCAACCTGGGATCTGCTGTTCGAGGCTGTCCCCGTGCAGCCCGGAGGCGACGGCAGCGAGACCGACACGCGGCTCATGCAGGTCTGGTCCGTCGGGGGCCTGCACTGCTTTTCCGGCAGCGGGGAAGCCGGCGGCGACCAGCCGCTCGCGCCACGACCCATGGCTGGCTGCGGTCATCTGGGGGAAGCCTATGGGCTGTTCTCGGGTCTTGTCATCGATCCGTCCGCGCGCACGGTTGCGGCCTGGGCGCTCACGGGCACGGCCGATCGGCCGGCGCCGGGTGCCTTCTCGCGCTTCAACCGCCTCGAGGAACTCCTGATCGCGCGCACCCTGTCTGCCGGAATGGTTACCGATTAACCCATTATTCTGGCCGTTAAGGACAGTATACCATCCCTGACCCCTTGGCCTTGCGCTAGAAATGGTCCGCGGCCCTCAAGCGGGCCACCAACAGGGAAGGATCATCACATGCGTCTGACATCCGCGCTTGCCGCGGCCGCGCTCGCCCTTGCGGGCGTGCCGGCGGCCGCCACCACCATCGATTTCACCAACATCACGGCCACCTGGTTCGACGTCGTCGGCGGCGTGAACGTCAATTTCGTTGGCAACGGCACCGGCAACGCCCGGGTCAACTGGGGCACGGGGGCCAACCAGTCGGGCTATCGGTTCGAGGCGATTGCCATCCCGCAGCTCGTCGTCGATCCGGTGACCCAGACATCAGCGGTCACCAACATCGGGAAGCTCACCCACTTCAACTTCCCCATCGGCTCGGGCACGTCCATCAGCGCGGCCAAGCTGCGCTTCACCACCGACGTGCTGGTCGATGGCAATCCCTTCGGCACGGTCGAGTTCATCTATGCCTTCGATCACTTGGAAACGCCCAATGCAGCCAACCCCTGCGCGGACGGCGGCCCCAACAATGCAGGCGTGAACATCAACGGCTGCGCCGACCGGGTGGCGGTCAACTTCAACCAAGCCTCCGGCTTCTTTTCGATCGGCACGGTGGATTATGCGCTCGACGTGCGCGGCTTCCTTATCAACAACACGCCGGCCAACTTCTTCTGGACGGTCGAGAACGCGACCAACACCGCCTTCATCCGCGGCCAGGTCGTGCTGCGCGACAACGCCGGCGTCATCCCGGAACCGGGCACCTGGGCGATGCTGATCGCCGGCTTCGGCTTGGTGGGCGCTGGCCTGCGCCGCCGCAACCGCGATCTGGCGAAGGTCGCGGCCTGAGGATCCTCCGGGGCAGGGTCGCTGGCGCGTTGCGTCAGCGACCCTGTTCGGCCAGTTCGAAAATGGCCTCCACTTCCACGGCCATGTCGCCGGGAAGCCCGCTCATCCCGACGGATGAGCGTGCAGCGCGCCCTGCCTCCTCTCCGAAGGCCGTGACGAGCACTTCGGAAAAGCCGTTCACCACCTGCGGATGCTGCACGAAATCGGGCGCAGCATTTACAAAGCCCGTCACCTTCACGACTCGCGACACGCGCGACAGCTCGCCGATCTCGGCCTTCGCCGAAGCCAGCAGACACAGGGCCACGCGCTGCGCGGATGCCCGGCCCTCCTCCAGCGAAAGGCTGGCGCCCACCTTTCCCTTCGTGAGCGTGCCGCATTCGCCATGGCCAGACAGGAACAAGAGGTTCCCGCTGCGCACCGCTGGCGCATAGAGCCCGATCGGCCGGTTCGCCTCGGGAAGCCGGAGGCCGGCCGCTGCCAGCCGCTCTTCGGGTGTCGCAGCGCCCGCCGCCGCCGCCGTCGCCGCCGACATCGCCAGGGCCAGCAGCGCAGCCAGTGCAAACCCCTTCATTGCCCTTCCTCCTTGCTCGCTTGCGTGGGGAAGCCTAGCCTTAGGCGAAGGAGGGAAGGGGAGGCCATGCGAAAAATCCTGTTGGCGCTGCTCGTTGCGTCGGCACCGGTTGCAGCGCAGGCGCCGGATCTGCTCGATCTGGCGGCCGCGCGCGCGGATGATCCCGTCGCCATGGGCTGGATGCAGGGCACGCCGCCCCCGCCGGAAAAGCAGATCACCGTGGCAGCCGGCACCCACTATGCCTATCCCCAGTTTCGCTGGAGCTTCTCCAACTGGTGCCAGCTCTTCCCCTGCGCGCTCGTCAAGGCCCCGGCCCAGACGGCTCCGCTCGAGGCAGAATTGCGGACGGACCTTGCCGGCCTGCGCTTCCGCGCCGAAACGCCGGGCAGGCCAACCCTTGTCCTTGAGGATGCGCTCGACCTCCTGCGCTCGGATGGGATCCTCGTCCTCCACCGCGGCAAGGTCGTCTATGCGCGCACGGGAAGCGCGCTTCCCGCCGACGGCCGCCACATCGCCTGGTCCGTCACCAAGAGCTTTGTCGGCCTGCTTGCCGAAGCCATGATTGCCGAAGGCGCGCTGGATGCCGCGCGCACCACGGCAAGCTATGTCCCCGAGCTTGCCGAGAGCGGCTGGGGCGATGCGACGGTGCGCCAGCTGCTCGACATGCAGACGGGCGTGAAGTTCGACGAGCGCTATGGCGACGCGCAGTCCGACATTTCCCGCCATGCCCTGGCCGGCGGCCTGTTCGCCGCACCCGAAGGTTACAAGGGGCCGGTGGGGTTCCAGGCTTTCCTTCAGACTGTGCCCAAGGCAGGGCCCCATGGCACCGGCATGACCTATCGCACCGCCGACACGGATGTGCTTGCCTGGGTGATCGTGCGCGCGGCGGGCAAGCCGCTGCCTGCGCTTCTCGAGGAGCGGTTCTGGAAGCCCATGGGCATGGCGCATGATGCGCTGTTCACGGTGGATTCGCTGGGCACGCCCTTTGCCGGCGGTGGGCTGACGCTTGCCCTTGGCGACATGGCCCGCTTTGGCGAGATGGTCCGCAGCCGCGGCATGTTCAACGGCCGCCGGATCGTGCCGGAAGCAGCGGTTGCGTCCCTGCGCGACGGCGCCGAGCCTGCGAAGTTTCCCGCGGCCACCTATCCCACCATGAAGGGCTGGGCCTATCGCAGCAAGTGGTGGGTGGCACCCGACGGTGTGCTGATGGCGCGCGGGGTGCATGGCCAGGCGATCTGGATCGATCCGGCCTCGGAAACCGTCATCGCCCGCTTCGGCAGCCACCCCTCGGCCGGCAACACCGCCTTCGACCCGATCGCGCTTCCCATGTATCGCGCCATCGCTGCGCGGCTTGCCCAATCGCAAGGGCGCTGAAACTATTCCGTCATCGAAACTGTCGGAAAAATTGACAGGGTCGCATGGCTCCCATGTCGCCACCGGGGCATTAACGTATTGAATAGCAGAAACTTTGGAACATTTCTCATGATTGGCCCAGTTCTTGCGTACCGGGCAAAGTTCAAGGTGGAGGAGGCATCTCATGGTTCGAACGCTTGCCCTTGCCGTGATTTCGGCACTTCCTGCGCCAGTGCTGGCGGCAACCGCCATCTTCAGCGCGGCCGACATGGCAACGACGGACTTCATCGACTGGGAACAGCTGGCATTCAACAATCCGACACCGCTCGTCGTGTTCAGCAACCTCGGCGTTCCGGCGACGGTGGACAGCACGGGCGGAAATGTCAGTCGCTCGGTGCAAGGTCCCGGGCCTTTCGGCAATTTCACGCCGGGAGATTTTCTGATTCGTATGGAGCCCCTGCCAAACCTGACCATCCAGTTCGCGTCTCCCGTGGCCGGTGTCGGAACGCAATGGGCAACCAACTTTGCAGGGCCGTTCGGGGCCAGGCTGACCGCCTTCGACTCGGCGGATATGCTTGTCGGGTCGGTAACGCGCGACGGCCTTGCGGGAGGTGGCGCTGACGGCTCGGCCATCTTTCTCGGGCTGCGCTCGTCCTCGGTCAACATCAGTCGGGTACTGTTCACCATCGACTTCTCGACCTTGCCGAACGACATCTTCTTCGTGAACCGGGTCTTGCTTACCAGCACGCCGATCCCCGAGCCTGCCACATGGGCGATGTTGATCGCGGGGTTCGGGATGATCGGATGCGCCGCCCGCCGCCGGCCTGCCGTCGCCTGAACGCACCTTACGGGGCAGGGGCGCCTTTTCAGTTGACACGGACCCTGCTCTTGTATGGGCAGGGAGGGTGAACGTGCGACTGCTTCTGACATCTCTTTGCCTTGGCGTTTCGCTTGCGACCATGCCTGTCGCAGCCGAACCCTTGCCGCCGTCCCCCCATGGCCCCGACGACCGGATCGGGGCGATGAACCATCTCTCGAGCGAGGCCACGCGCCGCGCGGCGCGCCTCGTCAGGCTTGGCAAGGTCTATCAGCTGGGCGTGGTGACGGATACGAAGACCCCCGCCTACCCCGGCCGCACCTTCCAGATGCTGGTAAGCCAGGGCGGCGATGGCACCGGCACCCCCGTCGGCGCGCATCAGATCACCGCGAACGACGATCTTCTCATCACCTGGCTCGGAATCGGCAGCCAGATCGATGGCTTCGGCCACATCGGCCGCGCCCATGTTCACTACAATGGCGTCCATGCGCGGGATTTCGTGCGGCCCGAAGGGCTGCTGGCGTTCGGCACCGAGTCGATCCCGCCCACCGCCACGCGCGGCATCCTGCTCGACATGGTGAAGCTCCTGGGCAGCGATCCGGTGCCCGCCGGCCGCGCCTTCAACCGGAAGGAGATCGATGCCGCAGCAAAGGCAGCGGGAGTCACCATCGGCAAGGGCGATGTGGTGCTGTTCCACACCGGCTGGCTCAAGATGGCGCAGCAGGATCCGGCCGCCTTCATCGCCACCCAGCCCGGCCTGGGGCGGGAAGGCGCGGACTATCTGGCAGGCCTGGGTGTCGCCATGGTGGGCGCCGACACGGCGGCCCTCGAAGTCATCCCCTTCGAGAAGGAGGACGAGCCCTTTGCCGTCCACCAGATCCTGCTGACAAAGCATGGAGTCCATATCCTCGAGAGCATGAACACGGCCGAACTGGCAGAAGATGGTGCGACCGAATTCCTGTTCACGCTCGGCATCCCCCGCTTCCGCGGCGCGGTTCAGATGGTCGTCAACCCCGTCGTCGTGCGCTGACACGTCGTCGTGCGCTGAGAAAGGGCCCAGGCGTGCACCAGCGCGCTTCTTGTGCCAGCCTCGGCACCAGGCGCCTCGCTCTCGCGCGGGCCGCCGATGGCAAGGCGCCCCCCCGCCGCGAGCAGGGCGGCAAGCTGCGCGATGGCCGTGTCCTCGTCGAGCCGGATGGCAACGGCGGGCCGGCCAAGGGCTGCGGCATGAGCCTCGCCGAGCCGGGTTCCGGGCGAGCGGGCCATGCTTGCAGCATCGGGCCAGAGGGTGACCACCCGCGTCGCCATTGCGACATTGCAGCGGGTGCGCTCGGCGGGATCGGCGCTTCGGGTTTCGCGCAGCCCGGGAAAGAGCGCCCGCACGCCGGGCGGGTCGGGAAGATCCTCGGCCCAGCCGCCAGCCGGGCACCAGCCGGCATAGGGAATGCCCTGGGCGACGGCAAAGGCAAGCACGGCGCGGTCCACGCCGGACTGGCCGCCCGAGATCAGCAGCAGGGACATCGGCCCTACCGGAAGGGCGGCTCGTCGAAGGCGCGCAGCTTGCGCGAATGGAGCCGTCCGCCCTCGCTGCGCATCCGGTCAATGGCTGCGATCCCGATCTGGAGATGCTCGGAAATCGCATCGTCATAGAAGCGGTTGGCCTGGCCGGGCAGCTTGATCTCGCCATGCAGCGGCTTGTCGGACACGCACAGCAGCGTGCCATAGGGCACCCGGAAGCGATAGCCCTGTGCTGCGATGGTGGCCGACTCCATGTCGACCGCCACCGCACGCGACTGGTTGAAGCGCCGCGCCGAAAGGCCATAGCGCAGTTCCCAGTTGCGGTCGTCGGTCGTCACCACCGTGCCGGTGCGCAGCCGCGGCTTCAGCTGGTCCGCCGAAAGGCCCGTCACGTCCGACGCGGCGGCAGCAAGCGCCTGCTGCACTTCGGCAATGGGCGGGATGGGAATCTCGGGCGGCAGCACATCGTCGAGCACATGATCGTCGCGCAGATAGGCATGCGCCAGCACATAGTCGCCGATCGACTGGCTGGGCCTCAGCCCTCCGCAATGGCCGATCATGATCCACGCCTCGGGGCGCATCACCGCCAGATGGTCGCAGATCGTCTTGGCGTTGGATGGCCCGACTCCGATGTTGACGAAGCTGAGCCCATGCCCGTTGGCGGCCATCAGGTGCCAGGCCGGCATCTGGTGCCGCCGCCAGGCGCCATCGCCGAGCGCTGCCTCGGGCGAGACCGTGTCGGCATCGAGGAGGATGCCGCCAGGGCAGGAAAGATGCGTGTAGCGGCTTTCGGGCTTCTGCAGTTCCCGGCTTGCGAAGATCAGGAACTGGTCGATGTAGCGATGATAGTTGGTGAACAGGATATAGCTTTGCACATGCGCCGGCGCCGTCCCGGTGTAGTGCTTCAGCCGCGCCAGCGAAAAGTCGGTGCGCAGCGCATCGAACAGCGCCAGCGGCCGCGGCCCGTCGGGCACCTGCTTCCACAGCCCGTCGGCGAGTTCATCTCCGATGTGCCTGAGCTCGGTGGTGGCGAAATGATCCCGGAGCGCACGCGCAGCCGTGGCGTCGAGCGCGATGTCGTCAGCGCCGTCCAGCACATAGGCGAAGGGAATCTCGGTTTCCGACGGGCCGACGGTCAGCTCCACCTCATAGTCGCGCGCCAGCAGATCGACCTGCTCCTCGAGATAATGGCGGAACAGGCGCGGATGGGTGACGGTGACGGCATAGGTGCCGGCGGCGTTCAGGCGGGCGAAGGCGCGGCTGTGGCCGGGTGCCGCATCGCCGCCTGCCCAGTGCAGCCGCAGCTCGGGGTAGCAGAAACGCGAGCGTTCCGCCGGGGTTGGCGGCGGCCCGCCGGCAAGGAAGCGCTTGAGCGCCGCGCGGAGCGCTTGGACCGCCTCGTCATGGGCGTGCGCCAGGGCATCGACAATCATGGCGTCAGTGCGCGGGCTCGGCCATCAGCTCGATGAGGACTCCGCCCATGTCCTTCGGGTGGACAAAGATGACCGGCACCCCATGCGCGCCGATCCTGGGCTCGCCGTTGCGCAGCACGGTTGCCCCCCTTGCGACCAGCTCGTCGCGCGCCGCAAGGAGATCGGGCACCTCGAAGCAGACATGATGCTGCCCGCCCTTCGGGTTCCTTGCGAGAAAGCCATGGATCGGGCTGTCGTCGCCGAGCGGCTCGATCAGCTCCACCTGCGAATTGGGTAGATCGACAAAACACACGCGCACGCCCTGCTCGGGCAGGTCGAAGGGCTGCTGGATGCGCGTGGCGCCAAGCAGGTCGCGATAGAGGGCGACGGAAGCTTCGATGGACGGGGTGGCAACCCCCACATGATTGAGACGACCGATCTGCATGGCCCGCCCATGCCCGAGACAGGCGGCCGATGCCAGAGCCTTGCGCCAGGAAGCAGCGGCGCGCGCGGCAGCCGGCCGGCGGGCAGCCCGCGCCCGGGACGGGCAGGGCGCATCCCACCGCCTGCGAATCCGGTGCAGCCCTGTCCCGTGCATCGCTCTCGACAGATCTGGCCTCGAAATCTGTCAGTCGAAAAAAGACATAATGAAATAGCGTTTGCTCGAATTTGAATTAGAATCCTGTTCAGGAACAGCATCCAGAATCGCCTATCAGCATTAACCTTTTCGCTGATTGACTCTGTTGGATCGAATGTCGTAACGGAAATAATCAGAGCTTGCGCAGTCGGGCGCAGGCAAGGAGGGCGAAATGCAGAAACTGTTGATCCTGGGCGCATTTGCGTGCGCCTTCGCTGTTCCGGCGTCGGCCGGAATCACGGTCACCGAAGTCGGGCCGCGGAGCCCCGGCACCTTCGACAACAATCCCGTGGGCGCGATGACGGGCGTGTCCTGGGCGATCTACGACGGCGCCGTGGGCCGCATCGAGTTCGTCGCAGGCGCCGACACCACGGGAGTCTCCATCGGGACAACGCCGAACGTCTCGGCGACCCCTGCCGGCAACAGCAGCAACTATCTGTGGGGCCTCAATGCCGGCACGACCGTCTGGTTCGGCTCGCAGGCCAATCCGCGCTCGGTCACGTCGTTCCTGATCAACTGGGGCTCGATCGATGCGCTTGCTGCCGGCCGCTATGACAATGTGCTGACGCTGAGCAACGGCCATGCCATTTCCGGCAGCGATCTCCTTGCGCTGGGCCTGGCGGATGGTCTTGGCAACCAGTTCAGCGCGGGGGACAACCGCTGGTTCCTGATCCAGTCGGACACGCCGTTCCAGTGGTTCCGTGCCACCTCGCCGCAGAATGCCTTCGAGTTCGACATGGCCGTGCCCGAGCCGGGCACCTGGGCCATGCTGATCGCGGGCTTCGGCCTCGTCGGCGCCGCAGCGCGCCGCCGTCGCCGTACTGTGGCTGCAGCCTGATCCTTGCCGGGCGGGAGCCTGCGAACCGCGCAGGCTCCCGTGTCCGTTCCGCTCAGAACGGG
>JBDNCK010000058.1:0-8497 GCA_046719675.1 Sphingomonadaceae bacterium
GCTGCGGGAAGGCCTGCTGGCGGCAACCCGCGTCGGGGGCCGCCGCTGGGACCTGCGGCTGACGACAGGCGAGACGATCCTGCTTCCCGAAGACGGGGAAGCCAGGGCGGCGCTGGCACAGTTTGCGAAGGCCCACGCCGAGCAGCCGCTGCTGGGGCAGGGGTTCCTGCGGATCGACCTTCGGATCCCCGGCCGGATGACGGTCCGCGTCTCGAAGGAAGCAGCAGAGGAGGCACAGAAGCGGGAAGCGGCCGTGCGACGGCAGGCGACGGCCTTTGCCCGCACGGCTCCGGCGATGCGGACGGTGGCCGTGACACCGGGGGGGAATGTCTGATGGCGGTTGTGACCCTTTCGCCAGCCACGCTGCTGAAGCCCAGGGCCGATCGGGTGATCGCGGCGCTCGACGTTGGCACGTCCAAGGTCGGCGCTCTCATTGCGGAAGTCGATGGCGAGGGCGGACTGCGGGTGATCGGTGCTGGCGTGCGGGCGTGCGGCGGGCTGCGGCATGGCCTGGTGGCCGACATGGCGAAGACGGAGGACGCCATCCGCGCTGCCCTTCAGCAGGCCGAGCGGGCCGCCGGGCTCGAGGTCGAGCGCGTGTTCGTGAACATTTCGGCCGGTGACCTCGCCAGCAGCGTCACGGCAGTCGAGATCGACATTGCCGGCCACCGCATTTCGTCGGCCGACATGAAGCGGCTGCTGGCGGAAGGGCAGAACGCAGTGTTCGCAGGGGTTGCCGAAAGCGGCCGGGCGATGCTGCATGCCGAGCCGGCGCTGTTCACGGTGGATGGGCTGGAAGGCGTGACGGACCCGGTCGGCTTCCATGCCCACCAGCTTGGCGTGGACATTCATGTGGTGACGGCGGCAACGCCTGCCTGCCGCAACCTCGATCTTGCCGTCCGCAATGCGCATCTCGATGTCGAGGCGCTGGTGGCGTCGGGCGTGGCCGCCTCGCTTGCCGTGCTCGGCGAGGAAGAGCGCGAGCTGGGCGTGGCGCTGGTGGAGCTGGGTGCCGGGGTGACGACGATCACGGTGCATGGCGGCGGCGTGCTTGCCGGCATGGCAGCGATCCCGGTGGGGGCAGCAGCGATCACCGCCGACATTGCCGCCAGTTTCGCGATGAAGCGCGCGGCCGCCGAGAAGCTGAAGACGCTGAACGGAGCGGCCGTTGCCACCCCGCGCGACAATCACGAGATGATCGAGGTCCCTGCGCTCGACCCCGAGGACGGGGACGGACGGCGGGTGCCGCGCGCGGAGCTGATCGCCGTCATCCGGACCCGGCTCGACCTCATCTTCGGGGAGGTGGCGGCCGCGCTCGACGCCATGGGGTTCCGCGGGCCGGCCGGGCGGCAGGTGGTGCTGACGGGCGGCGGCGCGGAACTGCGCGGCATTGCCGATTTCGCCGCCGGCGCCCTTTCCCGCAATGTCCGCATCGGGCGGCCGCGCGGGCTTCCCGGCCTTCCCGACGCCCAGGCGAGCGCTGCCTATGCGACGCTTGCCGGGCTGCTCCTGCACGCCAGCCGGCCGCGGCTCGATCTTGCCAGGATGCGCAGCGGCGCTGCCGCGGCTGCATCCCTTTCCGAGCCGCGCACGCTGCTCGGCCGCCTGTTTGCCACCCTGAAACGCCAGATCTGAGGGAGACTGCCCATGACCTTCCAGTTCCAGAAGCCAGGTTTCACCGAGTTGAAACCGCGAATTACCGTCTTCGGGGTCGGTGGCGCCGGCTGCAATGCGGTGGCCAACATGATCAACGATGGCCTCTCGGGCGTCGATTTCGTGGTGGCGAACACGGATTCGCAGTCGCTGTCGCTGTCGCCGGCCGGCCACCGCATCCAGCTGGGGCCACGGATCACCCAGGGGCTGGGGGCCGGGGCCAGGCCCGAGATCGGGGCGGCCGCAGCCGAGGAAGTGCTCGCCGAGATCGACCATGTGCTCGAAGACGTGCACATGTGCTTCATCACCGCCGGGATGGGTGGCGGCACCGGGACGGGGGCTGCGCCCGTGGTGGCCCGCGCTGCGCGCGAGCGCGGCGTGCTGACGGTCGGCGTCGTCACCAAGCCCTTCGCCTTCGAGGGGCTCAAGCGGATGCGGATCGCCGAGGCCGGCATCGCCGAGCTGCAGGGCCATGTCGATACGCTGATCGTCATTCCCAACCAGAATCTGTTCCTGATCGCCAACCCGCAGACGACCTTCAAGCAGGCGTTCCAGATGGCCGACCAGGTGCTGAACCAGGGGGTGCGGGGGGTGACTGACCTGATGCTGCTGCCCGGCCTCATCAACCTCGATTTCGCCGATGTCCGCACCGTCATGAGCGAGATGGGCAAGGCGATGATGGGAACGGGCGAGGCTTCCGGCGAGCGGCGCGCGATCGAGGCGGCGGAGAAGGCGATCTCCAACCCGCTGCTCGACGAAGTGTCGCTGCGTGGTGCCAAGGCCGTGCTCATCAACATCACCGGCGGCGAGGATCTGGGCCTCATGGAAGTGGAGGAAGCCGCCCAGCACATCCGCGACATGGTGGACCCGGAGGCGAACATCATCCTGGGATCGGGCTTCGATCCGAACCTCGATGGCCGGATGCGGATCTCGGTGGTGGCAACCGGCATCGACGCGGCACAGGGCTCGCTTCCCGGCGTGATGGAGGCCACGCGGACCCTGCCCGGCTCGATCCATGGCGTGCGCGCAGCCGGGCTTGGCCGGGCGCAGCCGGGGGCAGGCGAACTGCCGACGCCGCCTGCGCCGTCCGGAGGCCCCGCGCCGGTTGCGCCGCCGCCCTCCGTCACTCCGCCGCCCGCGCCCTTTGCGCCGCCGCCCGCGCCCTTCGGCACGCCGGCAGCGACCCTTGCGCCGAAAGCGTCGCCCGAAGCCCCGGCACCGGCAGCCGAGCAGGAGCCGGCCATGGCATCGGCGCCGGACCTTGCGGACCTTGAAGAGGAAGAGGAAATCCTCGAGCTGCCCGACCCGGTATCGCGGACGCCGGCGGTGGTGCCGCTGCCGCTGCCGGAGCCGGAACCGGTGCGGGTTGCGGAGGAAGCGGAGCCGGAGGCCGGGCGCAAGCCGACGCTTTTCGAGCGGATGATGAACCTCTCGCGCAGGCAGAAGCCGGCCGAGCCGGAGCCGGTGGAAACGCTCGCCCCCGAGCCCGAACGGGCCGAGGATGATGGCGTGTCCATCCCGCCGATGCCGCCCTTCTTCCGGGCGCAGCGCAACTAGGGGGCAGGCGTTCCAGGGTTCGGGGCATCGGCCCCGGCCCGCGCTGCCCGCCGGGGCTTCCTTGTGCAAGCGCCCCGGCTGGGCTAGCGGGTGTCTTGCATGAATGCCGAATTCGAGCGGCTGGTGGAAGCCGCCCCCTATGGCGCCGTCGAGCGTCTGTCTCCCCTCGTCCGCCGGGTGCTGGCGCGCAACCCGTCCCCGTTCACCTTCACTGGCACCGGCACCTATATCGTCGGCGAAGGGGACGTGGCCGTCATCGACCCGGGCCCGGCGGACCAGCCGCACCTCGATGCCCTGCTGGCAGCGCTCGCAGGCGAGCGGGTGGGCGCCATCCTGGTGACTCACACCCATTTCGACCATTCGCCCGCCGCTGTGCCGCTCAAGGCGGCAACCGGCGCGCCGGTCATCGGCTGCGCGCCGCTGGTGCTTGCCGATGACGGGCCGCGCGCGGACGCAGGCTTCGATCCGACCTACGCGCCCGACCAGGTGCTCGCCGACGGCGAGCAGGTGCAGGGGGCGGGCTGGACGCTTGCTGCCATCCATACGCCGGGTCATACGTCCAACCATCTCTGCTATGCGCTGGCCGAGGAGAAGGCGCTGTTTTCGGGCGACCATGTCATGGGCTGGTCGACGACGGTGGTGGCGCCTCCCGATGGCGACATGGCGGCCTACATGCGCTCGCTCGCGCTGCTGCTCGCGCGCGATGATGTGGTCTATTATCCGACGCACGGCAGCCCGGTGGGCGAGCCGCAGCGCTGGGTGCGGCACCTGATCGGCCACCGAAGGCAGCGCGAGGCGCAGATCCTTGCCGAGCTGGCGGCAGGGCCCAGGGCGATCCCCGCGATGGTCGAGCGCATGTATGCGAGCGTCGACAGGCGGCTGTGGGGGGCGGCGGGCCGCTCCGTTCTGGCCCATCTCATCGACCTGGCGGACCGGGGGCTGGTGCGCGCGCGCGGCGGGAACCCGGAAGGCGCGGACTGGGAGCGCGTCTGATGCGCATGGTTCTTGCCGTGCTGGCCGGGTTTGCGCTGGCCGTCCTTCTTGCCCTGTTCGTGGTGCCCGGCATGCGGGACCGGCTGGGGGCGACCTTCGGCCTTGCAACCGACGCGCGCGCAACGGCCGAGGCCGTGCTCGATTCGGTCCGGCGCGAGCAGAAGCTGGCCGTCTTCTCGGCGCGGCTCATCGTCGATTCCAGCGCCACCTATGTGAAGACGGCGGCCGGGTTCGACGTGCCGGGGACGGCAGCCCGGCGGACCGTGATCGTGCCCGGGCGCGTTACCTATGTCCTCGACCTGTCCAGGCTCTCGCAGGAGGATCTGGCCTGGGACGAGGCGCGCGCCACGCTGACGGTGGCAAGGCCGCCGGTCGAGACCCTGGAGCCGGCCGTGGAGATCGGGAAGGCGCGGATCTTCGACGAGCGCGGCCTGCTCTCGGCCTTCACCAGCGCCGACCGGGACCTTGACGAACTGACGCGGGGGACCCTCCAGGCCGCGATGCTGGCGCAGGCGCGCGAGCGCGATCTCCTGGAGCTTGCCGAAACGGCCGCTGACGAGGCGCTCAGGCGGACGTTCGAACTGCCGCTCCACGCCGCCGGCTTCGAGCGGGCGCGGGTGCAGATCGTACGCCGGGATCAGCCTGCTGCGCTGCCGCCGGTGGGATGACGGCGCCGGCCGCGGGCCGCTGCCGCGCTATTTCCGCTTGCAGGTGCGCTTGACTTCCGCGGTTTCGAAACTGTCGGTGCCTTCGGGATATTCGGCGATCGTCGCCTCGTCGCCCTTTTCCCACCAGACGATGCCCTGGCCCGCCTGCAGCCCGATGTCGGAGGCATAGCGCGCGCCTGACGCCGAGACAGTCTGCGCGAGGCGGACATCCACGCCCTGGATGACGAGGGCGACATCCGGCTCGCCGCCGGGGCCGGTGCCATAGATGGCAGTGATGGGAAGGCCGCCCTCGCACTCCCAGCCGATGCTTTTCGTGGCAGTGACCGAGGGGTCCGCCTCGAGCTGGTCGAGCGGCACGCGGCGCGCTTCCGCCCCGCGCGCCAGATCGGCCGCCGCCTTCTCGGGGCTGGTCTCGGTGGGCCCGCAAGCCACGACGGCAAGCAGCGGAAGCGCAAGGAGCAGGGTGCGGGCCATCAGCCAAGTGCCTTTTCGATGGCGCGGGCGAGTTCGGGGCTTTCCGGGGCGACCCTGGAGCCAAAGCCGGCAATCAGCTGGCCGTCTCGGCCGACGAGGAACTTGTGGAAGTTCCACTGCGGCTCGTTGTTGGCGGGAAGCCCCTGCTTCGCCCAGCGGTAGAAGGGGGCGGCCTGTGCGCCCTTCACCCGGCTTTTCTCCGTCATGGGGAAGCTGATGCCGAACCGCGTCTCGCAGAATTCGGCAATCTTGGCGTTGTCGTCATATTCCTGCGACATGAAGTCCCCCGACGGCACGCCGATCACGGTGAAGCCCCTGGCCTTGTAGCGATCATGGATCTTCTGCAGGCCTTCATACTGCGGGGTGAAGCCGCACATGGAAGCGGTGTTGACCACGAGCAGCACCTGGCCCTTGAACTGCGACAGCGGCAGGGGCTTGCCGTCGATCCGGGTCATGGTGAAGTCGAAGGCGGACGCAGGCGCCGGCGCCGGCTGGGCAATCGCCTCGCTTGCGACATGCCGGCCGGTTGCCGTCACGAACATGGCAATGCCGGCAAGCAGCGCCGTTCCACCCAGTACATAGGCCCAGACCCGCATTCCCGTCTCTCCCGGACTATTGCGCGCCGACCGCATAGCCAAACCTCCGGCACGCGTAAACCTTGCCGCAGGGAAATGGCTGGCCTAGGCGACAGGCCGATGAAACATGGCGCCGGCCAGGATCCCGAGACGACCAGGCGGTGGCGGCCTGCGACCCGGGCCGTGCGCGGCGGCACTGCGCGCACCCATCATGGCGAGACGAGCGAGGCGCTCTTCCTGACGTCCGGCTTCTCCTATGAGAGCGCGGAAGAAGCGGCCGCCCGCTTCCGTGGCGAGCGCGTGGGCATGACCTATTCGCGCCTGCAGAACCCCACGGTCGAGATGCTGGAGCAGCGCATCGCGCTGCTGGAAGGGGGCGAGGCCGCGCGCGCGACGGCATCGGGCATGGCGGCGATGACGGCGGCGCTGATGGCGATCCTTTCGGCCGGCGATCACCTGGTGGCAGGGCGCGCGCTGTTCGGATCGTGCCGGGTGCTGGTCGACACGATCCTGCCGCGGATGGGGGTGGCCACCAGCGTGGTGGACGCCCGCGCGCCCGAGGCCGTGAAGGCGGCGATGCGGCCCAACACGAAGGCGGTGTTCGTGGAAACGCCGGCCAACCCGACGCTCGACATCGTCGACATTCCAGCCGTCGCCGAAATCGCGCACGCCGGCGGCGCGCTGCTGGTGGTGGACAATGCCTTTGCCAGCCCCGTCGTGCAGCGGCCGCTGGAGCTGGGGGCGGATGTGGTGGCAACCTCGGCCACCAAGCTGATGGACGGGCAGGGCCGGGTGCTGGCGGGGGCCATCGTGGGCAGCCGCTCCTTCATGACCGACGTGCTGCTACCGTTCGTGCGCCATACCGGGCCCAATCTTTCGCCCTTCAACGCATGGGTGGTGCTGAAGGCGCTGGAGACGCTGCCGCTCCGGGTGGAGCGGGCCTGCGCCAACGCCCTGCAGGTGGCGCAGTTCCTGGCAGGGCGGGTGCCGACCCGCTATCCCGGGCTTGCTTCCTTCCCGCAGCACGCGCTTGCCATGCGGCAGATGGCAGCGGGTGGCACCATCATCACCGTGGAGCTGGCAGGCGGGCGGGCGCAGGCGCATGCGCTGCTCGATGCGCTGCGCCTTGTCGACATCTCGAACAATCTCGGCGATTCGAAGACGCTGATGACCCATCCCGCGTCCACCACCCACCACAGCGTCTCGGCCGAGGTGCGCGCCGAGATGGGCATTTCGGAGGGGATGCTGCGGCTTTCGGTCGGCCTCGAGGATCCGCAGGACCTCGTCGAGGATCTCGACCAGGCACTGAAGGCGATTGGCCTGTGAGCATCATGGATTCCCTCTTCCCCTATTCCGCGCGCACCGGCGACGTGACGGTGAGGGTGCAGCCGCACTATGCCGAGGATCACAGCCAGCCGGCCGCGGGCGCCTGGGTGTGGCGCTACCATGTGCGGATCGAGAACCATGGGGCAGAGCCGGTGCAGCTCATCGACCGGCACTGGATCATCCGCGATGCCCATGGCCGGCGGGAGGAAGTGGAGGGCCCCGGCGTGGTGGGCGAGCAGCCGGTGATCCCGCCGGGCGGCGCGCATGACTATGTTTCGGCCTGCCCGCTTGGCACGCCGTCGGGAACGATGGAGGGAAGCTACGGGATGCGGCGGCTGGATGGCACGCGCTTTCGCGTGGCGATCCCGCTGTTTGCGCTGGTGTCGCCGGAAAGCCGGCGGACGGCCAACTGAGCATGCGGCGCTCGCTGCTGCCGCTCAATGCGCTGCGCGTGTTCGATGCGGCCGCGCGCAGCCTTTCCTTCGCGCGCGCAGCCGACGAGCTGGCAGTCACGCCGGCTGCCGTCGGGCAGCAGATCCGCGCGCTCGAGGAAACGCTTGGCGTGGTGCTGTTCCGGCGAACGCCGCGCGGGCTCGAGCTGACGCCGGAAGCCGAGAGCGCGCTGCCGGCGCTGCGGGCAGGTTTTGCGGGGCTCGAGGAATCGGTGGAAGCGCTGCTTGCCGGGCAGGCCGCCACCCGGATCACGCTGGCCGTGGCGCGCGGGGCGCTCAAGCACTGGATGGCGCCGCGGCTGGCGCGCTGGCTGGCAGCGCATGCGGACGCATCCGTCAGGATCCTGCCGCTCGATGCTCCGGTCGATTTCGGGCAGGCGAACATCGATCTTGCGCTTTCCTTCGGGCCGCCGCCGGATGCCGAAGGGGTGTTCGGGCAGCCGCTTGCCGCGCCCGAGCAGCTGGTGACGGTGGCAAGGGATGATGCGCCCGAACGGCCGGTGCTGTGGCGCAGCGCGGACCAGGCCAAGGCCGGGCCGGGGGCGATCCTGGTGAGCGATGCCGGCGCTGCGCTGGACTGGGCGCTCGCCGGACTTGGCGTGGCGCAGGTGCCGCAGACGCTGGCGGCCGAGGCGCTCGCCGCCGGGACGATCCGGGCGCGCGGGGAAGCCGACACGATCGCGGAAAGCTATTGGCTGTGTGCGCCGGCCCCGCAGTGGAAGAGCGCGAAGGTGCGCGCACTGGTGGCGGCGCTTCTCGAGGAGCGCGAGGGGGGCTGAGGAGCTTTGCGCGCGCCGGA
>JBDNCK010000059.1:0-8490 GCA_046719675.1 Sphingomonadaceae bacterium
CTGCACCAGGGCGATCGAGGATGTGAAGGGTGAAGTGGTGATCACGCCGCTGCCGCACATGGAAGTGGTGAAGGATCTCGTGCCCGACATGAGCCATTTCTACGCGCAATATGCCTCGATCAAGCCGTGGCTGCAGACCGTCTCGCCCACGCCCAACATGAAGGAACGGCTGCAGTCCCCCGACGACCGGGCGAAGCTCGACGGGCTTTACGAGTGCATCCTGTGCGCCTGCTGCTCGACGGCCTGCCCCTCCTACTGGTGGAACTCGGACCGGTTCCTCGGCCCTGCCATCCTGCTGCAGGCCTATCGCTGGCTGGCCGACAGCCGCGACGAAATGACGGGCGAGCGGCTCGACCAGCTGGAAGACCCGTTCCGCCTCTATCGCTGCCATACGATCATGAACTGCGCGACCGTGTGCCCCAAGGGTCTCAACCCGGCCAAGGCGATTGCCGAGATCAAGAAGATGATGCTGGAGCGCGCGTAAGGTGCGCTTCTTCCAAGCATGCCGCGGCGCTACTTGCGCGCCGGCCAGCTGCATGCGGGATTGGCGAAAGGGGAGAGAATGCATGAAAGCGATTCTCGCGCCAGCCGTGCTGCTCGGGCTGGCGGCGTGCACCACGGGGCCAGCCACCGAAACCGCACGGCCCCCCGAACCTGCGGCGCCGCCTGCGCTGGCATTGTCGCCCATCCACCGGGATCTCTCGCCGCTGGAGACCGTCTGGCATGTGCGTGCCGGGCTCAATGTCGCAGCGCTCGGCTGCCAGGCGCTGGAAGGGCCAGGGATTGTCGCGGATTACAACGCCTTCCTGAAACGCGATGCTGGAGTTCTGAAGTCCGCCTACGACGCGACCGTCGCCCGCTACCAGGGCCAGGGTGGCGCCTGGCAGAAGGCGCTCGATACCGACATGACCCGGCTCTACAACCATTTCTCGTCGCCGCCGGTGCATGTTGCCTATTGCGATGCTGCCGTCGCGGTGCTGCGCGAGGCGCTGGCAACGCCCGAGGACCAGCTGGTTGCCTGGGCGCCCGGCGCGCTCGCTGCGCTCGACCGGCCGTTCACTGCGCCACCGCAGTTGGCTGCGGCTCGCGGCGGCGCCGTCAGCGGGTTCGGTGGCGGCATGGGCCGCGCAGGAGGGCCCCCTGTGCCGCTGGTCAGGGGCGAGCAGCTGGCGGCCTGCGCGGCTGCGGCAGCGCGCGGCCGGCCCTGCCCGATCTAGGCCTCGAACGCGCCACCCCGCCCGGCGCCGCCAACAAAGCGCGCGGCGCCCTGGCGCGCTTCCCCGGCAAGCGGCGCCTCGCCGCCCTCGCCTTCGGCCTGAAGGGCTTGCGCAAGCGTCCTGTCCCATTGGGTGAGCACCGAACGCCGGTCGGCGCGAAGGCAGGCCTGGGGAAAGCGCGCGATGGTCTGGGCAAGCGCCACGGCTTCGGCGCGCGCTGCGCCATCGGGGACCAGCCGGTCGGCAAGGCCCCAGGCATGGGCTTCGGCTGCCTCGACGGCGCGCCCCGTCAGGATCATGTCGAGCGCGCGCCCCTGCCCGACGAGGCGCGGAAGCCGGACCGTGCCGCCATCGATGAGCGGCACCCCCCAGCGGCGGCAGAAGACTCCAAAGACGGCCGATCGCGCCGCCACCCGCAGATCGCACCAGAGGGCAAGTTCCAGCCCGCCGGCCACCGCATGGCCTTCCACGGCGGCAATCACCGGCTTGTCGAGGAGCATCCGCGTCGGCCCCATGGGGCCTGGCCCGTGCGGATCGTGCCTGGCCGATACCACGGCCTTGAGATCGAAGCCGGCGCAAAAGCTGCCACCCGCCCCGGTGAGCACGGCTGCCAGCAGCGAATCGTCCTGCGCAAAGCCGGCAAAGGCCGCCCGCAGCGCCTCTGCCGTCTCGGGGTTGACGGCGTTGCGAACCTGCGGCCGATCGATCGTCACCACCAGCACGGGGCCCTGCGTTTCGCACCGGACTGTCATTTCCGCTTCCTTGCCTCGCCCTGCTCCCAAGGCTAGCGCGAGGGCGATGCCTGCGAAACTGGTGGAAGAGGGGCCCTGGGCGGGCTGGAAATGCTGGCACGCGCGGCCCGAGGGCCGCTTCGTGGACGGTCTGGGCGATGTCTATTATCGCGAGACAGAAGACGGGGTCGTCTCTGCGATCGAGACAGCCAGGCGCCATGCCAACGGGCTGGGGTTCCTGCATGGCGGCTTCCTGATGGCCTTCGTCGATGTCGCCATGTTCGCGACCATCCGGCACATGCTCGAGCTTCAGGCTGCCGTGACGCTCCAGGCCTCCACCGATTTCCTGGGGCCCGGCGCCATTGGCAAGGTGCTGGAAGGGCGGGGCCGCATCGTCAAGGAGACGGGCAAGCTCGTCTGGGTGGCGGGCACGCTCACCCAGGACGAGGGTGAGACGCTGGTCGCGCAGTGGCACGGGCTGTTGCGGAAGGTGCCGCGGACGAGCCGATGAGCGGCGTGCTCGCCGCCTATCGGGCGCTGCTGGCAAGCGGCGAGCTGCGGCCCGACCCGGCGCAGGAAGCCGTCGCGACGCACCTCGACGGGCTTGCGCGCGCGCTGCTGCCGGCGCCGCGGGGCCTCCTTGACCGGCTGCTGGGCAGGGACCCCCTGCCGCCGCGGGGCGCCTACATCTGGGGAGGCGTCGGTCGGGGCAAGTCGATGCTGATGGACCTGTTCTTCCGCACCTGTGCCGAGCCGTGCCGCAAGCGGGTCCATTTCCACGCCTTCATGCTGGAAACCCACGCCCGTATCCATGCCCGGCGCCAGGCAGACCCCGGCGACCCGATCCCGGCCGTTGCCAGCCAGTGGGCGCGTGAAGCACGGCTGTTGTGCCTGGACGAAATGCAGGTGACGAATGTCGCGGATGCCATGATCCTTTCGCGCCTGTTCGAGAATCTGCTGGGGCAGGGCACTGTGGTTGTCACCACGTCGAACCGCGAGCCCAAGGATCTCTACCGGGACGGGCTCAATCGCGAGCTGTTCCTGCCCTTCATCGCGCTGCTTGAAACCCGCCTCAATGTCCTGCGGCTCGAAGGGCCGGTCGATTACCGGATGCAGCGGATGGGCGGCCTTCCCGTCTATTACACGCCCAACGGGCCGGAAACCACGGAGCGGATGGCGGAGCTGTTCTTCCGGCTGACCAACTTCCCGGTGGAAGACCGCGCGCATGTGCCGACGGCTGACCTCCCGCTTCCGTCGGGCCGGAGGCTGCATGTGCCGAAGTCGCTCAAGGGCGTTGCGGTCTTTTCCTTCCGCCGCCTGATCGGCGAACCGCGCGGGGCGGAGGATTATCTCGCAATCGCACAGGCCTATCACACCGTCTTTCTGGTGGGCGTGCCGGTGATGGGGCCGGAGCAGCGCAACGAGGCGGCGCGCTTCGTGGCACTTGTGGACGCCTTCTATGACTGGCGGGTGAAACTGGTGCTCGGCGCCGACGCGCCGCCGGAAGGGCTCTACACCGGGCGCGACGGCGTCTTCGAGTTCGCCCGCACCGTCAGCCGCCTGAACGAGATGCAGTCCGCCGGGTATCTTGCCGAGGGCCATGGCGTGCGAACCGAAACGGCCGCCCTCCCGGCTGCCGGCGCAGTCTCGTAAGCCCTGGCGGCCCATGCAGCGCTTCCTCTTCCCCGGCCTGGTTGCCGTGCTGGCGCTGCTCGCGGCGGCAGGCGGCATCTGGTGGCAGGTGGAAGGTCGCCACATCCGCACCACGGACAATGCCTATGTCGAAGCCGACATGGCCGTGATTTCGCCGCGGGTGGCCGGCTATGTCGCCGAGGTGGCGGTGGCCGACAACCAGCCGGTTAGGCGCGGGGATGTGCTCGTGCGGCTGGATGACGCCGAATATCGGGCCGCGCTTGCCCGCACGGAGGCCGAGGTTGCCCGAACCCGGCAGCTGACCGGCGCTGCGCGGGCAACCGTGGAGGCAGTCCGGTCCGCGATCGCCGAAAGCGAGGCCGAACTGCGGGCAGCGCAGGCCGAGGCCGCGCGGGCAAGGGCGGATCTCAGGCGCGCCGAAGAGCTGCTCGCCAAGGGCTTTGCCACGCGCGCCCTCGTCGACACGCGGCGCGCCGAACTGGAGTCGGCGGAAGCGCGGGTGGCAGAGCGGCGCGCTGCCATCGACTCGGCCAGGGCCAACCGCCTCGCGGCCTCCGGCACGGCCGCCGGCGATGCGGCTGCCATCGAAGCAGCTGTTGCCAGCCGCGAGGCCGCGCGGATCGATCTGGACCACACGGTCATCCGCAGCCCGATCGATGGCATCGTGGGCAACCGGCTCGCACGCGTGGGGCAGTTTGCCCGCGTCGGGCAGCAGCTGATGGTGGTCGTCCCCGTGGCGGAGGCCTATCTGGTTGCCAACTTCAAGGAAACCCAGATTGCCGGCATGCGGGCCGGCCAGCCAGTCCTCGTCACGCTCGACAGCGCGCCGGGCAGGAAGCTCACGGGCCGCATCGTCTCCTTCGCGCCGGCGTCGGGCTCGCGGTTTTCGGTCATTCCGCCCGAGAATGCGACGGGCAACTTCACCCGGGTTGTCCAGCGCCTGCCGGTCAGGATCGAGATCGATCGGCCGCTGCCGGAAGGAGTCGAGCTCGTGCCCGGCCTTTCGGCGCGCGTGCGGGTCGACATGCGCGAGGCGGGGGCGACCGGGTGAACGCACCCGCGGCGACGCTTGCCCCGCCGGCCACCGGGGCCAAGCCATCGGCTGCCGTCTATTTCGCCTTCCTGCTGATGGCGTTCGGCATGTTCCTGGCCATTCTCGATATCCAGATTGTCGCCGCCTCGCTTGGCGAAATCCAGGCCGGGCTTTCGGCGTCGGCCGACGAGATCGCCTGGGTGCAGTCCAGCTATCTCGTGGCCGAAGTCATCATGATCCCGCTGTCGGGCTTTCTGGCGCGCGCCCTTTCCATCCGCTGGCTCTTCGTCCTCTCCTGTGCCGGCTTCACCTTCGCAAGCCTCCTGTGCGCGCTGGCAACCAGCATCGAGACGATGATTGCCGCGCGCGCCTTCCAGGGGTTCATCGGCGGCGCGATGATCCCGACGGTCTATGCCGCCTCCTTCCTGCTCTTCGGTCGCGAGCGGCAGACGGCCGTTGTCGCCATGGTCTCGCTCATCGTGACGCTGGCGCCCACCATCGGCCCGGTGCTGGGCGGCTGGATCACCAGCATTGCCTCCTGGCAGTGGCTGTTTCTGGTCAATATCGTGCCGGGCATCTTCATCTCGGTTGCCGTCGCTCTCCTCGTCCGGGTGGACAGGCCCGACTTCGCGCTGCTGCGGCGGATCGACATTCCCGGGGTCATTGCGCTTTCCCTGCTGTGCGGGGGCCTTGTCTTCGTGCTCGAGGAGGGGACGCGCCTGCAATGGTTCGAGGATGGCGCGATCCGCACCATGAGCGGCGTGGTGGTGATTGCAGCGCTGCTGCTGTGGCACCGGGTGGCAACCGCGCCCGAGCCCATCATCCGCGTCGAGGCCTTTGCCAACCTCAACTTCACCGCCGGAGTAACCATAGGGGCGATCTTCGGCATGGGGCTTTATGGCCTTGTCTATCTCTATCCCATGTTCCTCGGCCGGATTGCCGGGCTGTCCTCGGGCCAGATCGGCGCAACCGTCTGGGTGACGGGCTTTGCCATGGCCTGCTGCGCGCCGCTTTCCGCCTGGCTTTCCAATCGGTTCGACGCGCGGATCGTGGCTTCGGCCGGATTCCTGCTGCTGGCGATTTCCACCTGGTGGTCGAGCTTCATCACGGTGGAGTGGCGCTTCTGGGAGCTGTTCTGGCCGCAGCTTTTCCGGGGTGTGGGCATCATCTTCTGCATCCTTTCCATCTCGGTCATGGCCTTTGCCACCCTGCCGCAGCACCAGATCAAGGATTCAACGAGCTTCTTCACCCTGTTCCGCAACATCGGCGGCGCCATTGGAATCGCCCTCATCAATTCCGTGGCTGCCATCCGCTTCAACGATCACCAGGCGCAGATCGCCGAGACCGCCAATCCCGGCCGGCCCGAGATTGCCGAGCGGCTCGAGATGCTGGCAGCCGCGGCAGCCGCGCGCGGATTCCCCGATCCCGACAATTTCGCGTTGCGCGCGCTCGCAAGGGAGATCCGCCGCCAGGCGCTCACCATGGCCTATGCCGATGCCTTCCTGCTGCTTGCCGTGCTGTTCGGCTTCTTTGCGCTGGTGCCGATCTTCCTCAGGAAGCCTGGCACATTCGCCGATCCGCTGCCGGAAGCGCACTGAGGCGGCGTTGACGCGCCTTCCCGAGCCCGTCTAAGCCCCCGCCCGCATCCCGCAGGAAGGAAAGACAGCTGCATGGCACGCCCGAAGATTGCGCTCATCGGATCCGGCATGATCGGGGGCACGCTTGCCCATCTGATCGGCCTCAAGGAGCTGGGTGACGCGATCCTCTTCGACATTGCCGAGGGCACCCCCCAGGGCAAGGCGCTCGATCTTGCGCAGTCCGCCCCCGTGGATGGCTTCGATGCTACGCTCAGGGGCACCAACGACTATGCCGACATCGCCGGGGCCGATGTCGCGATCGTGACGGCCGGCGTGCCGCGGAAGCCCGGCATGAGCCGGGATGACCTGCTCGGCGTCAATCTCAAGGTCATGAAGGCGGTGGGCGAAGGGCTCAGGACCCATGCGCCGAATGCATTCGTCATCTGCGTGACCAACCCGCTCGATGCCATGGTGTGGGCGCTGCGCGAATTCACCGGCTTTGCCCATGCCCGCGTGGTGGGAATGGCAGGCGTGCTCGATTCGGCCCGCTTCCGGCATTTCCTGGCGCAGGAGTTCGGCGTGTCGGTCAAGGATGTGACGGCCTTCGTGCTCGGCGGCCATGGCGACACGATGGTGCCGGTTGTGAAATATTCGACCGTGGCCGGCATTCCGGTTCCTGATCTCGTGGCGATGGGCTGGAGCACGCAGGAGCGGATCGACGCCATCGTCCAGCGCACGCGCGGCGGCGGCGGCGAGATCGTCGGCCTTCTGAAGACCGGCTCGGCCTATTATGCGCCGGCTGCCTCGGCGATTGCCATGGCCGAGAGTTTTCTCAAGGACCAGAAGCGTCTGCTTCCCTGCGCTGCGCATCTGACCGGCCAGTATGGGGTGGAGGATCTCTATGTCGGCGTGCCGGTGGTTATCGGCGCCGGCGGGGTGGAACGGGTGGTCGAGATTGCGCTCGACGCGGAAGCGCGCGCCAATTTCCAGCTGTCGGTCGATGCCGTCCGCGAGCTGGTCGCCGCCTGCCGATCGATCGATCCGACGCTGGCGTGATCGACACCATGGCCATTCCCGCCACTGCGCCCCGGACCGACTGGAGCCGCGACGAGATCGCGGCGCTTTTTGACCTGCCGTTCGGCGATCTGCTTTTCAGGGCCCAGTCGATCCATCGGTCGGTGTTTGATCCCAACGCCGTCCAGAAATCGCAGCTTCTCTCGATCAAGACCGGCGGCTGCCCGGAGGATTGCGGCTATTGTGCCCAGTCCGCGTCCTTCAGGACCGGGGTCAGGGCAGAAAAGCTGATGGACCCGGCCGCGGTGATCGCCGAGGCGCGCCGCGCGAAGGCGGGCGGCGCCACGCGATTCTGCATGGGCGCTGCCTGGCGGAACCCCAAGGATCGCGACCTTCCCGCACTCACCGAGATGGTGCGCGGCGTCCGGGCCCTTGGGCTTGAGACCTGCATGACGCTTGGGATGCTGAGCGCGCACCAGGCCGAAGCCCTCGCCGAAGCCGGCCTCGATTACTACAATCACAACATCGACACCTCGCCCGAATATTATGGCGAGATTGTCACGACCCGCACCCTCGAGGATCGGCTCGACACCATTGCCCTTGTCCGCGAGGCGGGCATCGGGGTCTGCTGTGGCGGCATCATCGGCATGGGCGAGAGCCGCGCCGACCGCATCGGCATGATCCACACGCTTGCCACACTTCCCGAACATCCGGGCAGCGTACCCATCAACGCGCTGGTTCCCATTGCCGGCACACCCCTGGGCGATCCGCTGCTGTCAGGCAGCGTGCCTGCGCTCGACGGCATCGAATTTGCCCGAACCATTGCAGCCGCCCGCATCGCCATGCCCCGCTCCGTCATCCGCGTGGCGGCCGGCCGCGAAACGATGCACGACGAGACGCAGGCGCTCTGCTTTCTGGCCGGCGCCAATTCGATCTTCGTCGGTCCGCGACTGCTTACCACCAGCAACCCCGGCGCCGACCGCGACGCGCGGCTTTTCGCGAAGCTAGGACTGAGCCCCATGAAGGCAGTGTCATGAACATCCACGAATATCAGGCAAAGGAGCTGCTGGCGCGCTTTGGCGTGCCGGTGCCCATGGGCATTCCGGCCTTCTCGGTCGAAGAGGCGGTTGCTGCCGTCGATCAGCTGCCCGGGCCGCTTTATGTGGTGAAGGCGCAGATCCATGCCGGCGGGCGCGGCAAGGGCCGGTTCCGGGAGCTGCCGCCAGAGGCCAGAGGGGGCGTGCGCCTTGCCCGCTCGGCTGACG
>JBDNCK010000060.1:0-8482 GCA_046719675.1 Sphingomonadaceae bacterium
TGCCCGCCTTCGATCCCAACATCTTCTCCAACCGGATCCCGGCGGCCCTGTGGCAGGCGCTGCAGGCAGACGAGCGCAAGCCGCTGCTGCCCAAGGCCACCCAGGGCCTCTATGTGCCCGGCTCCACCTTCAAGATGGTAACAGCCCTTGCCGCCCTTGCCGAGGGAATCGGGCCCGAGGAGGCGGTGGGCTGCGGCGGGCGCTACACGGTGGGCGGCCACAGCTGGCACTGCCACCGCCGGGGCGGGCACGGGCGGGTGGCCATGGAGCGGGCGATCGCCGTTTCCTGCAACGTCTATTTCTACGCAACGGCGCGGCGCGCGGGCCCGGAGGCCGTCGCCCGCATGGCCCACAAGCTGGGGCTTGGCGAAGTCTTCCCCACGCTTCCTATTCCCTCGCTCAGGGCGGGAATCGTCCCCGACCCGGAATGGAAGATGCGCCGCTTCAAGGAACCCTGGACGGTTGCCGACACGCTGAACACTGCGATCGGGCAGGGGGCGCTGTTCGTGTCGCCGCTACAGCTGGCGGTAATGACGGCGCGGATTGCAACCGGCCGGATCGTGGTGCCGCAGCTGCTTGCCGATGCGCCGGTTCCGGCCTTTGCGACGCTCGGCATTGCCCAGGAGAAGCTGGCAACCGTGCGCAAGGGCATGTGGGACGTGGTGAACGGCCCCGGCGGGACGGCGCGCAGCGCAAGGCTCCCTACCCCCGACGTGCAGATGGCGGGGAAGACGGGAACCGCCCAAGTGCGCCGGATCACGGCAGCCGAGCGGCGGCGGGGGGTGCGGCGCAACGAGAGCCTGCCCTGGAACCTGCGCGACCATGGCCTGTTCGTCGGCTTCGCGCCGGCCGACAACCCGCGCTATGCGGTGGCCGTGGTGGTGGAGCATGGCATGTCGGGCGGGCGGGCGGCAGCCCCGCTTGCGCGCGCTGCCATGACCTACATCTACGACCGCGAGAAGGCGGAAGCGGAACTCGCCAGGCTCGAGGCGGAGCGCGAGCGCCAGCGCCGGGCGCGCGAGGAGGCCGCACGGCGCGCGGCCGAGGAAGCCCGCCGGGCGGCGATGGAAGGATCGGCCGGCGCGCAAACGGCCACCGGGGCCGCCGCGCCATGATCGATGTCCTCAACGCCCGCTGGCCGCAGCGACTGCTCCGGCAGCCCTGGGGAATCATCGGCCTCATCGCTGCGATCGGCGGCTTCGGCGCCATCGTCCTCTATTCCGCGGCCGGTGGCAGCGCCACGCCCTGGGCGGCCAACCATGTGGTGCGCCTGGCGTTCGTCCTGCCGCTCATGCTGCTGCTCGGGCTGGTGCCGCCAGCCTTCTGGCTGCGCTGGGCCTTCGTCCTCTATGCGGCGGTTCTGCTTGCGCTGCTGCTGGTCGAGTTCATCGGCGCGCTTGGCGGCGGCTCGCAGCGATGGCTGGAGCTTGGCTTCCTGCGCCTGCAGCCCTCCGAACTGATGAAGATCGCGCTCGTCCTCGCGCTGGCGCGCGTCTACCAGTATCTGCCGCTGCGCTACATCGGCAGGGCGCAGGGGCTGATGCTTCCCCTCCTGCTTGTCCTGCTGCCGGTCGGGCTGGTGCTGCTCCAGCCCGACCTTGGAACCTCCGTCACCCTCCTCCTCGGCGGGGCGACGATCATGTTCCTTGCCGGCCTTTCCATCTGGCATTTCTTCATCCCCGGCGCGATCGGCCTTGCGAGCCTTCCCATCCTGTTCAACCTGCTGCACGACTATCAGAAGAAGCGGGTGCTGATCTTCCTCGATCCCGGGGCCGATCCGCTCGGGGCGGGCTATCACATCACCCAGTCGAAGATTGCGATCGGCTCCGGCGGCCTGTGGGGGAAGGGATTTCTCAACGGCTCGCAGAGCCACAATCTGTTCCTGCCCGAGCCGCACAGCGACTTCATCTTCGCGACCATGGCCGAGGAATGGGGTCTGGCCGGCGGCATTGGCCTGCTCATCGCCTATGGCCTGCTGTTCGCCTGGGGATGGCGGGTGGCGTTTCGGGCGCAGACCGGCTTCGAGCGGCTGGTGGCAGGCGGGCTGACGATGACGATCTTCTGGTACGTGTTCATCAACCTCCTGATGGTGATGGGGCTGGCGCCGGTGGTTGGCCTGCCCCTGCCGCTGATGAGCCATGGGGGTTCGGCCCTGCTGACGGTGGCGCTGGCGTTTGGCATCCTGATCGGGATCGACAATGCCACGCGCCGCAACGCCGAGCCGCGCACCCTGGGCGGGCCTTTCTGACCACTGGACAAGCCCGCCCCCCGCTGCTAACCGCCCCGCCCTGCCCGACGGCGGCGTGGACGCATAGCTCAGTCGGTAGAGCAGCTGACTCTTAATCAGCGGGTCCTAGGTTCGAGCCCTAGTGCGTCCACCAAATTTTCCAACGCCTTAGGCCTGATTTCCTTGCTCGGCTGGGCCGCGTGCGGCGCCCTTGGGCAACATCCCGGGCAACATCCGGCGGCATCGCGCACTTTGGGCCGGCTTCCGCCGCTCTGATGGAAACCGAGGTTCCCCAAAAGGGTTCGCTCATGATTCGTCCCCCTGACTCGCGCCATGCCCACCCCCGATGGGTGAACCTCGCGCTCCTCGTCGACGATTGTCAGGCCATTTCCTGCCGTGGCGGCTTGCACATTCCACGACGTCGAGGGAGGGCAGCCACATGTCTTGGGCTTTGGCTAACAAGGAGGAGAGCTGGAGCGTTCAATTTTGCATTGAGCCATGAGCTTAGCTACGCATTTCCATAGGTCGCTGGGGGGCAGAGCACGGCCTCAGCAAGCCCGGTGCCGTGCATCCTCAGTTTGATTGACACAAGAGACGAGGTTGGAAAGACTTCAACTTCAAGGGGGGGGCCATTGTCGCTTCGGAAGATCATCCTGGACCTTTTGGCCCGCGAACGCGAGGTCTGGCGGATTAACCCGGACCGGGCAAGAAAGGATGCTCGCCTTGAGAGGCGGATTGTCAGCTCGGGGTATGGTGACAGGCAGATTCTCGAGCTCATTCAGAACGCGGCAGATGCCGCCAGAACCTTTGCCAGCGCACAAGTTGCCTTCATTCTCACCGAAGAATATCTCTACACCGCCAATACAGGCGCACCAGTTTCCGATGCGGGATACCGCGCTCTCATCATGGGCGAGCTTTCTCCGAAAGAGGGGGAGGATGAGGATGGTCGCTTTGGCATGGGTTTCCGTAGCCTCTTGCGCTTCGCAGGGACGGTCGATGTTTTCTCGGCCGGCGTCGGTCTTCGGTTCGATCCCGATCGGTGCGAAGCCGAGGTGCGTCAGATCGCCAAGCTGAAGCCGGATGAACCCGCGCCTCGGATGCAACTTGCCTGGCTTTTGGAGGTTGGCAAGGAGGCAGGCGAAGATTCCGAACTCGCGCAGCTCCTCGAGTGGGCTGACACGATCGTGCGGATCGCGCTTCCCGGCCAAGAGGCGCATCAACTGGCGATCGACGCCGCCCAACGCTTCTCTCCAGAATTCCTGCTGTTTTCACAGTCCGATATCGAGCTCAGCTTTTCTGGCTTCGGCGAAACCGAACGCCGATATTCCCGAAAAGCAGACGGCGAAGACGTCCTGCTCGTCTCAACAGAAAGCAGGCCTGCCCAATGGCGAGTCATCCAGGATCGGTTCCGGGTCAATGATGCGACCGCGAGGGCCGATATCGGCGATGACTATGCTCCTGACCATGTCCGCATTTCTTGGGCTGTTCCAACGGACATGAAGGACCCACCCACCCTTGGCTTTTGGCAAGGCGGCTTCCGGCTGGACAATAGCGACGGCGTGATCCCGGGCATCCTGAATGCGCCGTGGAAGGTGAATAGCGACCGTTCAGCGCTCAACAGCCGAGCGTGGAATGCTGAGCTCATGCGCGTCGCCGGTGAAATGATCGCAGGGGCCCTGCCGCTACTTGTCAAGGAAAAGGACCCGGGCTTCCCCGTGGCCTTGCTGCCAAAGAGGCCGGAAGGCGGCAAGGAGTCAGCAGGTTGGCCTTTGGCTCAAGCTATCTGGAAGGCCGCCACGGTGACCCCGTTTCTGGCAGATGCCAACGGCAATCCGCAGCAACCAGCAAGCCTCCAGCGTGCGCCAACAGATGACGCCAAGATACAGGACACATGGGAACAGCTTGCGGACGTGGAAGCGCGCGCGCAGTTGGTTCATCATTCCGCAGTTTCAAGTCGAGATCGCGCCTCCCGGCTCGATCGGCTGGCCGATGCGCTTGCTGGTGAGTCCCCCCTTAGATCAGAGAATGCATGGCACGACGACGATGATGAGACGGATTGGGAACCACTTATAGATGCGTGTGAAGATGAGGATGGGGAAACCGCACCGCGACTGATACGAACTCAGACAGCTCAGTGGCTTGAACTCAGCGCGAGGCCGGAACCTGAAGCCAGCAAGAAAGCGATCTTCCTGGCCGGGATGCTCGCGCAGAAAGCCAGGGATTGGCAGAGCCAACGGGGTCTGAAGGATGCGGCCGTCATCCTGGGGGCAGATGGCGTCCTGTGGTGCGGCGGCCAAGTATTCCTGCAAGGTCCGGGAGAGCCCATTCCCGGCCTGATCGAAGTGCATCCGGACCTGACGGCGGATGACCAGGTCCGTGACATTCTCGTGAGCCAACTCGGAGTCCAGGAGGCGACCGAGGGGTCCTGGCGCGAGGCACTTGCAGATGCGTTTCCGCAAAGGGATCATTGGCCAAGGTATGATCGAGAAAGATGGGCGCGAGGCTGGCAATTGTTGGCCAACGCGCCGGCGGACGTCCGCAGATCGTTCCTGAACTCTTCCAGGGACCGAATCCCAGTTCTTTGCATGGATGGTGAGTGGCGTCACCGGCTCGCAGTGCTGCGAATTGGTCAGGTTATTGGCCCCGACGTGGCAACCAGGCACAAGTCCGCGGTCGTTGACCCACAGTTCGAAAAGGGGCGTTTTCGGTTGCTTGACGAGCTGGGCGTTCGCGACACTCCTTCTGATGAATGGGTCGTTCAGGGCCTGCCGATTTGGGCTGAAGCTGCGGAACGAAAGGCCAAGGAGCGCTATCTGGAAATCAGCCCGAAGGCGCGCAGAGCGCATGTCGGAACGATCGGATATACTGCCGAACTTGCTGGTCCTCCGATCGCGGCGCTACTGACCAGCTTGAGGGGCGAGCCCGCAGCTGCCCTCACGCGGATCCTTCTTGAGAAGCATCTGCCCCGAGTACCCGGGCCGGTCTCCGTTGGCGGGCGTGGAGTCGAGGCGACGGAGGCGAAGTATCCGCCGATCAGGGCGCCGCATCCCCTGGTCGTTCTGCTTTGGGCTTGGGGAAAATGGCAGATCGGCCAGGCGGTTGTCTTCTTAGCGGCCTGCTGGGATCTCCAGGAAAAGTTGTCTGATTCTGGTGCGCCTATGGAAGAGATTGAAGCGGTAGGCGCGCTGTTACCCTCTCGTGATGCCCTGACCAAAGCTTGGCCTGAGGGCTGGCCCGGTTACACCGCGGACACCGGCCCGGTCTGGAAGGCCCTGCTCGCCGCACGCCACTCGCGGGATCACGACCATCTACGCCCGCTCTGGCAAGCTGCCGCACGGTTCAACCATGCACCGACGACGGTTCCATTCGGTGACGAAGAAGTGCCGATTGCGGACCTGTTCGTGTCGACCATGGAAAATGAGGTGAAAATGGCCACCGCCGCTGGTCATCATGCCGTTCAGCTGGATCTGGAGACGGCAGACACCTGGATCGAGGCTGGCGCAGGAGACATTGATGACTTGACCGAATTGGTGGTCATTGATCTTCAGGTCGAAGCGGTCCGACTTGGCGATCTCGTGCCTGGTATAGATGATTATATCGCTGACAAGTCTTTCACTTTCAACTTTGCTCGCCGCATCGTTTCGAAGCTTGGCAGTATGGAGAACGCGCTTTCCATGCACCGAGAAGAGGAGCGGCTGATCCTCAGCGAAGAAAAATGGAAGGCGAAAGGCCGATCTGGCCAGACGCGACTGCTGATCGAGGCCCTAGACTGGTTCGGGGCTCTTGTAGATGGAACGAGCGTCCCGGATCTCCTCAAGGAGCTCGATCTCGCGGCTGCCAACGAACTTCGCTCCGGCATCGCAAAGCACCCGGACCTGCCCTCGCGGCTGTTGGCTGCCGCCGGCTCTGCGCAAACATTGTTGGACAGCCTTCCGGAAGAAGCGTCCGCCGTCGTGGAGGCTGGAACGGATGATCTCGAGATTGCGGAACTGGCACTCGACATCCACGGCACAGCCGCGCTGCGCGCCATTAGGGACCAAATGGAAGCTTGCGGCCTACGACCACCTACACGATGGGGCACCGCCGAGGCCCACGCATTCGTGGCCGAACTGGGATTCCCGCCCGAGTTTGCTGGAGCGGGCAATCCGAGGCTTCTGTCGGAAATCGACATCGATGGCCCTGTCCGTCTGGGGCAGCTTCACGATTACCAGAAGGAAGCGCTTGAGCAGCTTGGAAGAGTCTTTCGCGAGAATAATAGTCCAGCGCGGCGCTCCGTCCTCTCGCTGCCTACCGGTGCCGGCAAGACGCGTGTTGCCGTGGAAGCGGCTGTCGAGAATGTTCTCCGACACTCGAGTTCCAGGCCACTTGTCGTCTGGGTTGCGCAAACGGAGGAACTTGGAGAACAGGCTGTCGAGGCCTTCCGGCAAGTCTGGCGCAACAACGGCTTAGAAGACAAGGCGCTTCGCGTCTGCCGCTTGTGGGGTGGCCTTCCAACCCCGCAGGCCGGGTTGGATGATCAGCCAACCGTGGTGATCGCGCTGTTCCAGACACTGGAACGCCGTCTATATGATGGCAGTGCCCGTTGGCTTTCGAGCGCGACACTGCTGATCATCGACGAGTGCCATCACGCAATTGCGCCGAGCTACACGTCGATCCTGTCTGGTCTTGGATTTGCAACCGGTGCCGGACTGCGTCGCCGCGAGGACAGGAGGGTGGCAGAACCCGTCTTGCTAGGGCTGTCTGCGACGCCTTTCCGGAGTGCCGGCGACGATGAATCACGGTTGCTTGCGCAGCGTTTCGGCGATCGTGTAATGCCGATTAATCAATCCGGCCTGTACGACCGCCTCGAACAGAGAGGAATTCTTTCCCGAATCAGCTACGCCCCAATTGACGCGGACTATGGTTTTCGCCTTGAGCCCGATGAGCTGCGGCATCTCAATGAGGCGCAAGATCTGCCAGAGAGTGCACTTGCGCGACTTTCTGATATAGAAGAGCGAAATGAACGCATTCTTGATCTTGTAACCGAGGCTGACGAACAGTCGGTTCTGCTGTTTGCCAACTCCGTGTGGCACGCCACTCACCTTGCAGCACGGCTCAGCTTGCGAGGTGTTCGCTCGCGAGTGGTTCATGCTCAAACAGACCGCAGCGCCCGACGTGCTGCTGTTGCTGCCTTCCGGAGCGGTGACGTTCAGGTCATCTGCAATGCTGGAGTCTTCGCGACCGGCTTTGATGCCCCAAAGGTAGACATGGTGTTGATATCTCGCCCAGTGTTCTCGCCGGTCCGCTATCTCCAGATGATAGGCCGCGGATTGCGTGGCCCAGCCAACGGCGGCACCGAATTCTGCAAGGTTGTTACGCTCGTGGACAACATCGTCGACTATGGCCGGACACGAGGGCCAGAGTTCTGGCAAGGCTATTACGCTTCTTGGAACCAGTAGCGACCAATTCGGGAGTGCTGCTCAAAGCAGCACTCCCGGCTCCGCCTTCTAATCGGCCGCAGCAAGCCTCAGCAATTCAGTCTCAAACGCATTAAAGGCCGTCGAGTAGCTGCCTTCGCTCTTGCCGATCCTTTGGGGATCAGCGCCGAACGCCTCGAACAGCGGCCTGTAGGTGCGGAGGATCGCCGGCAAGTGCTTCTCGATGAACTTCTGCGGGTCCGTCTTCCACGTGACATGGCCCTTCTCGTCCAACGTCATCAAGGCCTTGAGGCCGTACAAGATCGGCATCACGTACCCGTCGGGGCATGTGTATTCCACTGGCCGCTTGAGGTAGGGCGTGACCGGCTTCGAGCGCATGTCCTTCGCCATCTTCACCGACGCAAGCCTCCCGAACCGTCCCTCGTTGTTGCCGTTGTAGGCGGCCGGAAACAGCTCGTAGATGAGGTCGTATAGTGCCGGCAGTTGTGCCGCGATCTTGAGAGCAGAATGAACCGCGGGGTTGTGCAGCTCGTGGATATATTCTCCCCCCGTCGCCTTCGAGACACTCTCGTCGCTCATCAGGTCATCGAATGCCTTCGTGCACGCCCCCTTGTTCCGGTAGAGGTTCTGCGGTGTCGGAGCAGTCACCCCCTCAGGAAGCTGGATGACCGACAGCGGGATCCACGCATAGGCAATGAGGTCGCGGACCTTCACCTCACCGCCGTCGTTGGTCTTCCACTCGACCCGATCGGCGATCTCCTTGGGGAGCGCCTTCCGCCAGCAGTGCGTAGTCCTCCAGAAATGCTGGCGTCGGATTGGCGACCCCGCGCCGCCAGGA
>JBDNCK010000061.1:0-8463 GCA_046719675.1 Sphingomonadaceae bacterium
TCAGTCGCGACCGGCTGCGGCTGCGGCGGGTGTGAGGCAGCAATGATCGACCTTTCCGCCCTTCTCACCGCCCTGGCGACCTGCCCGCCGGCCTTTTTCCTGGCTGTGGTGCTGGCCACCTTTGTGATCGAAGACGCGACCGCCATCGCTGTGGGCGCACTGGGTGCCGCCATGCAGGTGGATCCCGCGCTGGGCCTGGCTGCGCTCCTTCTCGGCACCGTGCTGGGCGACCTGGTGCTGCACCTCGCCGGGCGGCTGGGGCGCGATCGCCCCTGGGTCGCGCGCCGCGTGGCCGGCGCGCCGCGCGTGGCCAGGCTGGCACGTTCCGGCTGGATGGTGGCTGCTGCGCGTGCCGTGCCCGGTCTCAGGGTTCCCGCCTATGTCGGAAGCGGGGTTGCCGGCATGACGCTCGTGCGCTTCACGCTGGTGGTGGCGGCCACCGGCGCCCTCTGGACGCCGGCGCTGTTCCTCCTGGGAAGCCGGATCCATGGGTCCTTCGCCTGGGCCGGGCTTGCAGGTCTTGCCCTCCTTCTCGCCCTGGTGCCTGCCCTCCTCGATCGCCAGCGCCCGGCCCCTGCCGCATGACGGGCGGAATCAGCCCGGTGACCGGCCTCCACCACGGAACGGCAAGCACCGCCGCCATCGCCTGCCTCGACCGGTTCCGCACGGAGCTTCTCACCTATGGCCTCGATGCGGCGATCGTGTTCGAAAGCGTCCGCCACGATCCCGAGTTCGCCGGCGCCCACGCACTGGCGGCGGCCACCCATCTCCTTACCATGTCGCCCGAAGGCGTGAAACGGGCCGGGCCCTATGCGGCGACCGCAAGCGCGCTCAAGGGCTCCGCACCGCCCCGCGAACGCCTGCTGGTGGATGCGGTCGCGTGCTGGGCCGCGGGCGAGACCCGGGCCGCCGAAGCGCGGCTCGAGGAACTGGTCGCGCGCTGGCCGCAGGACCTGGTGGCAGCCCGACTGCTTCAGGTCCACCAGCTCAACCGCGGGGATTTCCGGGCCATGCGGCGGATGACGAAGGCGCTCGTCGCCGCCAACCCCGAGGTCTCGCATGTAGGCGGCATGCACGCTTTCGCGCTCGCTGAAACAGGCGCCGTTCGCAGGGCAGAGCGGCTTGCGCGGGAAGCCGCGGACGCCGCCTTCGATCCCTGGGCGGAACATGCACTCGCCCATGTCTTTGCCGCCCGTGGCGAGGCCCGGGAGGCGCTGCGCTGGCTCTCTCCCCGCGCGGAGCGCTGGTCGCGCTGCTCCTCCTTCCTCTTCACCCACAACTGGTGGCACCTGGCCCTTGCCTACCTTGCGCTTGGAGACAGGGAAGCGGTGCTCCAGCTGTTCGACACCCGCGTCTGGGGAGTGCGCAAGGCCTATTGCCAGGATCAGGTGAACGCCGTGTCGCTTCTCGTCCGGCTGGAACTGGCGGGCGCCCGGGTCGGTGACCGCTGGGCGGATGTTGCCGCCTTTCTTGCGCCGCGCACGGCCGAACATCTGAACGGGCTTCTCGATCTCCACTATCTGCTCGGGCTCGCGCGCGCGGGGCGGGATCGCGAGCTGGCCGCCATGCAGCAGAGCCTCGCCGACAAGTCCCGCCGCTCGAAGGACCCGGTCTGGCGCTGGATCGTGCCGACGGCGGCCGCCGGCCTCGTCGCCTACGCGAGCGGCCGTTGGGAGAGCAGCGTCACCTTCCTTCGGCGGTCGCTGCCGCATCTCTTCCGGCTGGGGGGAAGCTCGGTCCAGCGCGCGCTCTTCCACGATCTCCTGCGCCACGCCGAACGGGCCGCCTGCCAGTGACGACCGACGCTATGCCGCCGCTGGAGGAGGCGCCTCCGCTTTCGCCATTCGAATTCTGGCCGCGGTGGCTCTTCTATCCCCCAGTGTTCGCCTGGGTGCTGCTGCTGATGATCAGGCATCGCGGGGTCCGGTTGCCGCTTCTGGCCAACCCGCGTTTTCCGGCCGGCGGGCTGGTGGGCGAATCGAAATCCGCCATTCTCGACCTGCCGAGCGCCGCGATCCGCGGCTGGTTCGCGCGCCACGTGGCCCTTGACTGCACCATGGCCCCGGCCGAGGCTGATCTTGCCCGCGCACTGGCCGCGCTTGACGCGGCCGGAATCGGCTTTCCGCTGGTTGCCAAGCCCGATCTCGGCTGCCGGGGTGCAGGCGTCCGTCCGCTCGATGGCATGGCCGATCTGGCCGACTATCTTGCCGCCTTTCCGGGGGGCGCCCGGCTGGTCCTCCAGGAGCGGATCGACTGGGAAGGGGAGGCCGGTGTCCTGTGGGTCCGCCATCCAGGGGAAGCACGCGGCCGGATCCTTTCGCTGACGCTCAAATATTTCCCGTACGTGACCGGAGACGGGAAACGAACGCTCCGCCAGCTGATCGCCGCCGACCCGCGCGCAGGCAGGATCGCCCACCTCTATCTCGGCCGCCACGCCGACCGCCTCGACCAGGTGGTGCCGCGCGCCGAGCGGGTGCGACTTGCCTTTGCCGGAAGCCACAGCCGCGGCGCCATCTTCCGGGATGGCACGCATCTTGTCACACCGGCGATGGAGGCCCGCTTCGAGGAAATCACCGGGGCGATCCCCGAATTCTGGTTCGGCCGTTTCGACGTGCGCTTTCCCCGGTTCGGGACGCTGGCGGATGGATCCTGTTTCAAGGTGCTCGAGGTAAATGGCGCCGGTGCCGAGGCCACCCATATCTGGGACAGCCGGACCCGCCTCAGCGCCGCCTATGCCAGCCTGTTCCGCCAGTGGAGCCTCATCTTCGCCGTGGGCGCCGCCAATGCCGGCCGCGGCTGGCAGCCCGAACCCTTTGCCGATTTCCTGCGCCGGTGGCAGCGCGAACGCGCATTGACCCCCTGCTACCCCGAGACCGCCTGAATGGGACATGCGGGCCTGCGGGCCCTGCGGGTCGACCGCAGGCCGAGCCCGAGCGACGCGCGGGCCATGCCATCCATGCTGCATTCGCGGATTTGCTGGTGCCACACATGCCCGATGAGTCCCCCCACGACCGCCTCGCGGCATGCCGAATGCTGAGGATTGTGATCAGCGCCATTGTTGACGATGCCGCACGCTCGGGCGAGGTCCCAGCGAACATCTTTCGACCGCAGCTGGTCCGACTGATTGCCAGCACGCTTCGGGAAGCCGCCGCCACCCAATGACGAGGACGGGGGCCGTTTGCTGCCTGTCCGTCTGTTGGTTCTGGGGCCAAAGCTGCCATTCCCGCGGGCGATGCCTTTGGCCAATCTGATGTTCGCCTGCCTTACCCCCCGGGGCGTGCCCTGCAGGTCAGACGGCTGCCCTGGCCCGAAGCCACAGCCGGCTCTGTGGCACGAATTGCCCGAAGATGCCATCCTTGGGCTCCGTGAACAGATCGGCCCCGCCCGAAGGGGTCGGCCGGTCGTCCACCTCCAGTCGATGGAAGGGCGCAGCAGCGCATCGCCCTCGGCAAGATTGGGCAGAACCTCTGCCTGCGGGCGGACGGTCTCCCGGGCGAAGTCGCGATGCGCCCGGAACGTTGCGAAGATGTCGGTATCCGGCCGGGCAAGCGGTGCGTCGTCCGCTGCCAAATGATTCGGGATCAGCTGGGCGTTGAGGAACAGCCCGGCCGGCGCCTGCCAGTCGAGGCCACCGCCCACGATGGTTCGTGGCCGCCGCGCCCTTTCAGTCCGCCAGCCCGCGTTGCATGCAGGTTGAGGGGCTGGTCGGGTACATGGGCCATTTCCAGCCGCCAGACGGTCGCACCAGCCGGAAGCACCAGCGTGCCGCCCACAAGGGGTGCGGCAGGGAAACGCCGGGCGAACCGCTGCCGGCCCCTCATCGGCGGCGGGCAGCAGCAGGGGATCGCCCTCGGGGCCGCGCAGGGCGAGCACCGCCACATCCAGCCGCCCGATCCCGCCAGACAGCCGCAGGCCGCAGATTGCAGCGGAAAGGGCACGGTTGCGGGGGTCGACGACCAGCTGCGGGGTGGCGATGCTGGCCGGCCGCCCTGCCCGAACGCGTGGCGCCGAAAGCCCAAAAGCATCGCCGCGAAGCGCCTGCTGGTTGACAGTCGGGTCCGGCGCGAAGGCGGCATCCAGCTTCAAGCCACCCAGCTTGGTCTCGATACGGGCCGCCCACCGGCCGATTCGTTCCTACCTGAGGTCGGTGGCAACGAAATCCCGCCGGTGGATCGGGTCGAACCGGTCGGTCACTTGCATGCCATCGAGCACCTCCAGGCCAGGGATTTCTTGCCCAGCGTGATCTGCGTCTCGCCGCTGCGCAGCTGCACGACCATGCGGTCAAGCTCCAGCCGCCCGGCCTCAGGCAACAGCACGGGGCGCGACAAGGGGGCGTAGGTGCTGCGGGTGCCGGGCCCGGTTCGGTCGGACGCAGCCTCTATGAGACACTGGTCGGCATCGCGCGGGCCAAGCGCCGCTGCGCCAGTCTGGGGGACACGGTCAGCATCGTCGACCTTCTGCACGAGGCCTGTGTGCGCGTGGGCGGCGAAGCAGCCCTTGCCGACGACGGCCTTTTCATCGGCTCGGTCAGCCTCTCCATGCGGCATGTCATCATCGACCATGCGCGGTGCAAGCTGGCCGACAAGCGCGGCGGCGGCGAACGCGCTGTCACGCTAGATGAACGCTCGCCGGTACTCCCCTGATTCTCCCTGACACCCGAGGAGCTGGTGGGGATCGCGCGGCTGCTCGACTCGCTCGAAGCCGTCAACCCGCAATGGCTGCTGGTCGTGGATGCCCGCTATTTCGGCGCCATGACCGGGGGCGAGACGGCACAGGCGCTGGGTGTCTCCGAGCGCACCATCCGGCGCGACCGGGCCGATGCGCGGCAGTGGCTTGCCCGCCAGATGGGGCTTGCAATCGCCTGAGCCAGCGGGTCTGCCCGGCTCGGGCGTGGATTTCGAACAAAGGCCAAAAAACTGTGGCTGGTTCCGGGGCCGCAATCCGTTCTCACCCCATGTGCGGACAGCGCGCGCGAGGCGAATGTCGGGCTGCACAGGGGTTTGCACGCCCGTTGCGCGAAGGGGGTTCGCCGGGGGCGTTGCCTGGAACAGGAGCCACAGCCTGTTTCGCTTCAGCACGGCCCTCTCGATGACCAGCACCACCGCCGCACAAACGGCCTTCTTTACCGCCCGCACCAGCTTTCTCGCCGCCGCTGGGGCGGTCTCCACATTCGGATTCGCCGATCTTGCCCCGGAAACCGGAACCTTGACCCTCACGCCAATGAACTTCCTGAGCAAAGATGTGGCCTTCTCCAGCGTCGATACCCGTGCGGCCGCGCGCAGCTTTTTCACGACAGCGGATCCTGTCATCTTTCTGAACATCTTCGGCGTAGATGGGTAGTTCACTTTCCCCGAAACCAAAAGCTTCGGCGTTATCGTGGCGTCCGGGCGCAACAGTGACTTCGTGCAACTCGAACTGTTCGACACCTCCGGCATCTTTGCCAGGGTGTTCCAGCCGGTGAACGGCTATCTTTCCGAATTCTCCTTCCTTGGCCCCGTCTCGGAAACGCCGTTCATCGCCTTTCGCCTCACACCGCTCGCAACCTTTCTCCCGTCCTCGGAGTATTCGATTGCAGGCCCGTGCCCAGTCGAACCCGGCGTTATCCCCGGGCCGGCAAGCTGGGCGATGCTGATCACGGGCTTCGGGCTGATTGGCGGCGCTCTGCGTCGTCCCCGGGCGGGGCAGAAGGCATCCCGACCGGTGGCCATCAGCTGATCCTGGCGCGGGCCGAAAGGCGCCGGCGGCGCAGAAGTCCGACGAGCGTCGATCAGGCTCCGTTACCCCTTACCGGATTGTGCCAGCGCTTCGTTCGGTTGGGCGCGGGCCACACAGAGCCGCCGAGCGACAGTCGAACCCGTGGCAGGTCGCTCGGGCTCGGCCTCGATCCACGCAAGCTTGCGCGCCGCCGCCTCCTGGTCGCCACGCGCGGCCGCGAGCAGCGCCCGGCTGATCCCGCCCAGCGGATCGCGGCCGCCCCAGCGCTGGATGGTCGCCTCTGCCAGGCGCTCGGTCTAGCGGATCGAGAGACACTGGGCCCCGCGGTCGCTTTGGTGGACGAGGCCTCCGCGCTGAGCTGGCCGCAGCTCGTGCAGGGCCTGTTCCAAGTCATCGAGCACGAAGCCCGCATGCGCGGCCCGGCTGACCCGCCATGCCACGATGTGGTGCGCGAAGGTGCCGATCGCGAACGCTCCACAGACAATCCCGGATCAGGTCGCGACACAGGTGAAGTCGAGAGCCTGTTGGGCGCTGGCGCGCGGAACTGGCGGTTCACCCTGTCCAGCGGGCAAGGCGTTGCCTTGTTGCTGACGGCGGTCCGCACGGGCTTGCCACGAACGGCCCTTGCCGGGCCCATGGCCTGCATCAGCCGGGCGACGGTGCAGCACGGCACATCCGTCTCCTTCGGGGCTCAGCCGGCAATCGCATTGATCGCAGCCCATTGCGACCCGTGTTCCGCCTGCTGATCCAGCAACATCCGGACCGCCCGCTCGCGGACCTCAGGTGCATACCTCGTCGATGTCTTCCCCATGGTCGCTCCCTCCTCCCACGAGAAAGTGCCTCCGGAAAACCCGGAAAGGTTCAAATCTCCGCGAGTCTGAGGTTGTGTGTGAAGGCTGATTTCTTGGAAGGGGCGGTGCTTCGCGGAGCGCGGACGGACGAGGACGGGTCGGTATGACACATGCTCTTGCCGCCCGACCGGGGGCATTGGGCGCAAGCCGGCGGGTGACGGAGCGTTCGGACGAGCGCCGCGGCCCAAGCCGCATTGCGCGCATGTCCGGCATCCGGAGACAACCACGAAAAAGGAACGCCGCGGCGCTACGCGCTCCGACGGGGCCGCCCCGGCCTTCGCCGGCTTCCCGGAGCCCGCCGCCATCCGCCTGTGGCTGACGACTCTTGTCGACAGGGCCTAGGCGGATGCCCCTGGCTGGTCGACCGGACCCCCGCCGTTGCTGGCCGTCGCCGGCTGACCTCCGGCCACCAGCTGAGCAGGCATCGGCGGGGCTGCCTCGGCCTCGGGGGCCATCCGCATGATGTTGAGGACCCAACGGATGTGGCTAGTGAAGTGGACGACGGCCGTGTGACTGTCGCCCGACAGGATGGTGGCGTGGATCAGCCGGTAATTGTCGATATATTTTTCCCACTGCACCCCGGGCACCAGGTCCGACAGCAGCAGCGTGTAGAAGCGGATGTAGGGCCGCTGGTAGAAGAACTCCAGGAAGCGGTTGCCGCCGATCCGGTTCAGCAGGATGTGATACTGGTAAAGTGCCACGACGAAGTCCCTGGCATGGCGTCGCGCCCAGGCATCCTCGATCTCTTCATAGCTCTTCACCACGGCCTCGCGGTTGCCGGGCGCATGGATGCGTGCCGTTGCCAGCCGCACGCCAAGGACGCAGATCGCTTCGGTGAATTCGAGAAAGTCGACGCGCTCCTGCACGGTAAGGCGCCGGATCCGGGCACCACGGTTGGCGATTAGCTCGACCACGCCTTCGCCCGCCAGCATGTGAAGCGCCTCGCGCACCGGCGCGCGGCTGACGGCATATTCCTCTGCAAGATCGGCGGCAATGAGGCGCTGGCCTGCGACATACCGCCCCCGCATCACGCCATCGACGATCGAGTCGACGACGAAGGAGACGAGGGATGCGCCACCCGCGTCGTCGGCAGGGGGTGTGTGAGTTTGCGGATCTGACATCAAACCTATGTAATGGAACCCTGTATAGCCGCCAAGCTGCGGTCGCGGCATCCCCCATCGCCTTGCACTGCACGCAGGGATTGCATACAAAATGTTCGACTCACGGGCGGAGGAGTGAAGGCATGGCCACGGCAGCAACGATAGAACAGGATACAGAACGTACCATCCTGCAGCTGCAGCAGGTGCTGGGGCCGGAGCATGTGCTGCTTGACGAGAAGGAGCGCACCTTCTTCTCGACCGATCTCTCCTTCCGTCCGCGCGAGATCGCAAGGGCCGTAATTCGCCCCGGCAGCACCGACGAACTGGCGCAGGCCGTGGGCATTGCCACGCGCGCCGGACTGGCAATCGTGCCCCGGGGCGGCGGCATGAGCTATACCAGCGGTTACACGCCTGATCGCCAGGCTTCGGTTCTGGTCGACATGCGGCGCATGAACCGGGTGCTCGAGATCAACACCGACGACATGTATGTAACGGTGGAATGCGGCTGCACCTGGAAGCAGCTCTGGGAGGCGCTGGCGCCGCATGGGGTGCGCACGCCCTACTGGGGGCCGCTGTCGGGCGCCTATGCGACGGTCGGCGGCGCCATCAGCCAGAACAGCCTGTTCCATGGCTCGGGCGTTCATGGAACGGTCGCCGAGTCCGTCCTCGGCTTGCAGGTGGTGCTGGCGGACGGCACCGTGCTGGTTACGGGTTCCGGCGCGCACCGCAATTCCAACCCCTTCTGGCGCTTCTTCGGGCCGGACATGACCGGCATCTTCACGGCAGACACGGGCGCC
>JBDNCK010000062.1:0-8407 GCA_046719675.1 Sphingomonadaceae bacterium
GATCTCGCCTCGCCCCTGGAGGCAGCAAGGCCGGCGGCGGTCAGCGCCTCGACCAGCGGGATCGGAAAGGCGACGGCGGCGCGCGGCAGCGCCTCGCCAGCGCCGCCCTCGCCGAAGGTGGCCGCTGCGGTTGCCGCAGCCGCACGCGCGGCTGCTTCCCCGCGGCACAGCGCCGTGGCGGCATTGGCAAGCGCGACCTTGGCGGCGTTGATCTCGGCTCCCCCCAGCGCCTCGAGTCGTTGCACCTCGTCCATCGGCAGGTCGGTGAAGAGCTTCAGGAACCGGCCGACGTCGCGGTCGTCGACATTGCGCCAGAATTGCCAATAGTCCCAGTCTGCCAGCATGTCGGGATTGAGCCAAACGGCCCCTCGGGCCGTCTTGCCCATCTTGGCGCCGTCGGCCGTGGTCACCAGCGGGGTGGTGAGGCCGAACAGGCTGGCGTTTGCCACGCGCCGACCCAGGTCCACGCCCATCACGATATTGCCCCACTGGTCGGAGCCGCCCATCTGCAGCGTGCAGCCATGGCGGCGGAACAGTTCCACGAAGTCATGGGCCTGGAGCGCCATGTAGTTGAACTCGAGGAAAGACAGCGGCTGCTCGCGCTCAAGCCGCAGGCGCACCGAATCCATCGACAGCATGCGGTTGACCGACAGGTGGCGCCCGGTCTCGCGCAGGAAGGGGATGAGCTCGAGCTTCAGCAGCCAGTCGGCATTGTCGAGCATCAGCGCGCCTTGCGGCCCGTCGTCGAAGGACAGGAAGCGCTCGAAGACGGTGCGGATGGAGGCGCGGTTCGCCGCGATGTCCGCATCCGAAAGCAGCTGGCGCTGGCTGTCCTTGCCGGACGGATCGCCAACGCGGCTCGTCCCGCCCCCAAGGAGCACGATCGGCCGGTGCCCGGCCTGCTGCAGGCGGCGCAGGAGCATGATCGTTGCCAGATTGCCGACATGCAGCGAGCGGGCCGTCAGGTCATAGCCGATGTAGGCCGTCACGATGCCGGCGCAGGCGGCTGCATCCAGCGCTTCCCCATCGGTCACCTGGTGGATATGGCCCCGCTCTTCGAGCGTGCGCAGGAATTCGGACTTGTACATGGGCGCGCGCCTTAGGAGGGATTGGGCGCGTGGAAAAGCAGCTGGTCATCGGGCTGATGTCGGGCACGTCTGCCGACGGCGTGGATGCGGCCCTCGTCGAGACGGACGGGGAGCAGCATGTCCGGCTGCTGGCAGTGGCCGACCGTCCCTATGCTGCGGACGAGCGGGCGCAGATCCGTGCGGCGGCAGCCCATGCGCTTGCCATGGCAGGGCCCGGCTACCATCCGGCGATCGAACAGGCAGCGCGCATGCTCACCCTTGCCCATGCCGAGGCCGTGCAGCAGCTTCCCGGCTGGGAACAGGCGCGCCTTGTCGGCTTTCATGGCGCAACCGTTGCCCACCGCCCACAGCAGGGGTGGACCTGGCAGATCGGCGAGGCGGGGCTGCTGGCGCAGCTGCTGAACAGGCCCGTCGTGCATGATTTCCGCTCTGCCGATGTGGCCGCCGGCGGGCAGGGCGCGCCGCTTGCGCCCGGCTTTCACCGCGCGCTTGCATCGGCGCTTCCCCGGCCGGTCGGGATTCTCAACATCGGCGGCGTTGCCAACCTCACCTGGATTGCCGCCGATGCCTGGGGCGCGTGCGACACGGGCCCGGGCAACGCCCTGATCGACGACTGGGTCCATCGGCACGGCGCGGGCGTGTGCGACATCGATGGTGCGCTGGCGGCGGCCGGCCGGGTGCGCGAGGATGTGCTGCTGGCGCTCCTCGACAATCCCTGGTTCGATCAGCCTGGCCCCAAGTCCTTGGACCGGGATGATTTTTCCGCAGACGCGGTACGCGGGCTGGGCCTCGAGGACGGCGCTGCAACGCTTGCTGCCTTCACGGCTGCCAGCGTGGCGCTCGCGGTCGCCGCCTTGCCCGTGCGCCTAGAGCGCCTCCTGGTGACGGGCGGCGGCCGGCGCAACCCGGTGCTGATGGCCATGCTCCGGGAGCGGATGTCGCTGCCGGTCGAGCCCGTGGAGGCAGCCGGGTTCGACGGCGATTCGCTGGAAGCGCAGGCCTTCGCCTGGCTGGCGGTGCGGGTGGTGCGCGGGTTGCCGACGAGCTGGCCGGAGACGACGGGAGCCAGGGCGCCGGTTGCCGGCGGACAGGTTGCGCTGCCCGGACGGACGGGGCCGGCCGGCTGAGGCGATCGATTGAGCTCAGATCCGTGCGGCCAGGCGCGATGGCTGAGCCGTGAAAACCGATTTGCCGCGGTGTTCCGGCACGGATCCAGCGCCCGGGATCGTCACGGTGAACAGCGCGAACAGCACCACGAGCGAGGTGCCCGGCAGGGTGCGGACTCTGGGCTTGTCCCTTGGCGACATGTCCCGGCTCCTGCCAATCAGCTGCCGGCGATCGTCGGCCAGAGCACGGCCGCCGTGGCGAACAGGATGAGGATGTTCAGCAAGCGCAGCATATGAGGTTCCCTGACCGGCGCCGGATCTGCGGATCCGGCAGCGACGGCCCCTTGCAGGAAGGTGTCAGGAGAGCGGCAACCGGCGAGCGGTGACGGAGTTCCCCGATGGAGTGCTGGCAACCGGCTGGTCTGCGACCGGGCGGCTCGCGCGGGCGTCACCCATCGCGATCACGGCCAGCACGCCGGCCAGAAGCACGAGGCCGGTGGCACTTCGGGAGGTCGGAATGAACATGGCGGGCTCCTGTGACTCGATCGGCGCCAGTGCCGGCGCCCTGTGAGCCCAATGCCCGTGCTGCGTGAGAAGCCGGTTGGACGTTGCGTGAAAAGTGCGTGAATTGCGCGCGACAGCCTCGCCGGGCGCGGCATGGCGCCCGGCGAGGCCTGCAGGCCCTATTGTGCGGACATGAGCGGTTCCGCCGCGTTGGGGATCAGCCGTGCGCCGTCACGGGTTGCCTCGACGCACTCGGCCATGGCGGACTCCAGCCACGGCGCGCCGGCACCGGGCTGGTTGATCCCAAGTGCGGCCGGCGCGGGCTGGCAGGCGGTGGTTGCCATGCGCTCGATGCGTTGATCGAGGGCTGCCCGATCCGCTGCAGTGGTGGTTTCGTCAACCTGCAGACGAAGAGTCGGCCGGCCTCCAAAATCGGGCCACAAAGTGCTGGCCGCCAGCGGAGCAGCGGTAACGGAGACTGCCAACAACGTCGCGAAGGTTGCAGTCCTGAACATGCCTTCCTCCTTTCATTGATGTCCTGCTACTGTCACTCGACACCCGGAAAGTTGGGAAGTCTGGTCAGAAAATGCAAGCAAATCTGCACGGATTGTGACGCGTTTTTCGCCGTACCGCGACCGTGTGCCGCGCAAGAGGCGCTCACCCGGTCGGGGAGCGCCCCCGGAACTGCTCAGTCTTGGACGACGGCGGCAGTTGCGCTGCCCCGGGCGCGATGGGCGGCGATGGCACGTGCGCGAAAGGGCCGCGATTCCTGGATGGTGGCCGCCACGCAATCAGCGCGGGCAGCCTCCATGCGAGGCGACCGGTCATCCAGGTGCCTGTCACAGATCTGGTGCGCGGCGCGGGAGATACGGCGGTCGAGGCTGGCGCGCCCTTCGACGGTGGTGAGGTCGAGGTCGCGCGTGGGGACAATCAGATTGGGTTCGGCGCCCGGGTCCGGGCGCAGCGAGGTCGCGGCCGCGGGCACGAAGCCGACGGCCGCTGCGACAAGATAGGGGATAGCGCGAAAGATCATGGAAACTCCCTCTCGTGCGGCGGGATGCCGACACGAAGGGAGGCTACCACATGTCATCAGGATGTCAAACGAGTGTCATCATAGTGTAACGGAAATCTGCCAGCCGATGCTGCGAATCAGCCCTTGGCCTCCTGCTGGAGCCGCATCTCGAGGTAGCGTCCCATCGTCGACAGCAGTTCCTCCTGCTCCTTCTCGAAGAAGTGGTTGGCTCCTTCCACCTTCGCGTAGTCGATCACGATGTGCTTCTGAAGCTTGAGCTTTTCCACCAGCTTGGCAACCGCGGACTCGGCCACCACCTCGTCGGCCGTCCCCGCCACGATGAGCCCCGAGGACGGGCAGGGCGCAAGAAAGCCGAAGTCATAGAGATTGGCCGGAGGCGCCACCGAGATGAACCCCTTCACCTCCGGCCGTCGCATGAGCAGCTGCATGCCGATGAGCGCGCCGAAGGAATAGCCCGCCACCCAGGTGCCCGAGCTTTCCGGGTTGATGGCCTGCAGCCAGTCGAGCGCCGAGGCTGCATCCGACAGTTCGCCGATGCCATTGTCGAACTCGCCTTCCGACCGGCCGACTCCGCGGAAGTTGAACCGCAGCGTCGCAAAGCCGCGCTTCACGAACAGGTTGTACATGGCCATGGTGATGGGGTTGTTCATCGTGCCGCCGCCCTGCGGATGCGGGTGGAGCACGATCGCCAGCATCGGCCGCGGATGGGGAGAAGGCTGATAGCGGCCATGCAGACGGCCTTCCGGGCCGGGAAAGATGACTTCAGGCATGAATCCCCTTTGATCTTGGGCGCCGGAAAGCCCATTTCCGGCGCAAGGCGTCGAAATGGGTGAAGGCAGGCCGGAGTGCAAGGAGTCTATCTCGACTGGGCCGCAACCGCGCCGCTGAAGCCGGAGGCGGCAGACGCGATGGCGGAGGCTGCCGCGCGGCTGCAGTCGGGCGAATGGGCCAATCCCTCGTCCCAGCACCGGCCCGGGCGCGCCGCGCGCCGGGCGCTCGAGCGTGCCCGCGAGTCGCTTGCAGGCTTCTTCAACGTGCCTCCAGACAGTCTCGTCTTCACCAGCGGCGGCACGGAGGCGCTGGCGCTTGCGCTTGGCGGCTGGGCCACTGGGCCGCGCCTGGTGCTTGCAACCGAACATGCCGCGGTGCTCGAAGCCGCCCCCGATGCCGCGCGCCTGCCCGTCGATGCCGATGGGCTTCTGGTGCCATCGGCGCTGGACGGCATTCCGGCGGGCGCGCTTGTCGCCGTGCAGCAGGCCAACAACGAGACGGGCGTGGTGCAGGATGTGGCGGCCATTGCCGGGGCCGTGCACGCGGCAGGTGGCGCGATCGTCTGCGATGCGGTGCAGGCGGCCGGCAAGCTGCCGCTTCCGGCCGCAGCCGACCTGGTGGCCGTGTCTGCCCACAAGCTGGGCGGGCCGGCCGGCACGGGTGCGCTCATCGTCCGCTGCCGCGAACGGCTGCGGGCCATCCAGCGCGGCGGTGGCCAGGAGCAGGGGCTGCGCGGCGGCACCGAGAATCTCGTGGGGATCCTGGGATTTGCGGCTGCAGCCGAAGCCTTCGACGCAGGCTTTCCGGCGCGCGCTGCCCGCTTGCAGCAGCGCCTGGAGGCCGGCGCCAGGGCCATTGGCGTGCGCGTGAATGCGGAGATGGCGCCGCGGGTGCCCACCATCTCCTCCCTGCATCTGCCAGGCGTGCCTGCCGCCACGCAGCTGATGGCGATGGACCTTGCCGGAATCGCGGTCAGCCAGGGCGCTGCCTGTTCGTCCGGCACGCTCAGGCCTTCGGCCGTGCTCGCGGCGATGGGCCTTGCGGACGCGGCTTCCCAATCGCTGCGGGTCTCGCTCGGGTGGACGACGACGGAAGCCGACATCGACCGCTTCCTTGCCGTGCTGGGCGATGTGGCGGCCCGGCGGCGGGCGGCATGATCGATCTCGACCAGCAGGCAACCACCCCGCTGGCGCGCGAGGCGCTGGAAGCGATGCTGCCCTTCCTGGCGGAGAACCACGCCAACCCGCACAGCGCCCACCGCGCCGGGCGCGCGGCCAGGGCCGCCATCGAGGCCGCGCGCGTGAAGGTCGCCGGCCTGCTTGGCGCGGATCCGGCGCGCCTTCTCTTCACCTCGGGGGCAACCGAGGCCAACAATCTTGCGCTCAAGGGATTTTTCGCAGGCGGCCGGCGCGGGCGGCTGCTGACCTTTGCCACCGAGCACAGCTGTGTGCTCGAGGCCGCGCGGGCGCTTGCGCGGGCAGGAACGCCCGTCACCATCCTGCCGGTGCAGGCCGACGGCATGCCCGATTTCGACAGCTACGAGCAGGCGCTGCGGGCCGGTGACGTGGCGCTCGTCTCGGCGATGCGGGTCAACAACGAGATCGGAAGCGTGTGGCCGATCGCGCGGATGGCGCGCCTGGCAGCCGCGCACGGCGCGCGGCTTCACTGCGATGCCGCCCAGGGGTTCGGCAAGGTGGGCTGCGATCTGGCCGCCGACCTCGGGGCTGCCATGGTGAGCGTGTCGGCCCACAAGATCCATGGCCCCAAGGGGATCGGCGCGCTCTTCGTGGCCGGGGATGTGACGCTGGAACCCCTGCTGCATGGCGGCGGCCAGGAGCTGTTCCGTTCCGGCACGCAAAGCCCGGCGCTTGCGGCCGGCTTCGGCGCGGCCGTCCGCCTTGCCGCCGGTGCGATGGATGCGGACATGGCGCGTGCGGCGATGCTGCAGGCGCGCGCGCTTGCCATCCTGCGCGAGGCGAATGTCCGCTTCACGGTCAACGGGCCGGCGCCCGGCTCTCCCGACCGGATTGCAACCAATCTTTCGCTCACCTTCCCGGGCGTTGCTTCCGCGCGGCTGATCCCGGCCGTGCCCCGGGTGCTGATGGCATCCGGGGCTGCCTGTTCCTCGGGCGCCGGGCGGCCAAGCCATGTGCTGGCAGCGCTTGGCCTTCCGCGCGAGGCGGTTGCGGCCACCGTGCGCCTCGGCTGGAGCCGGCAGACGACGGAAGACGAGATTGCGACCGCCTTTTCCGCAATTGCGAAGGCCGTGCTGGCAATGCAGAAGCTGGCGGCATGATCCGTGTCCGCTTCCTGAACCATGATGGCCGCCTGGCAGCGGAAACCGAGGCAGCACCCGGGGGCCGGCTGCTGGAGGTGGCGCAGGCGCTCGGCCTGCCGCTCGAGGGCACCTGCGAGGGCGCCATGGCCTGCTCCACCTGCCATGTGATCGTGGCACCGGCAGACTTTCCGCGTCTGCCGGCACCCTCCGTTCATGAGGAGGACATGCTGGATTTCACGCCGCATGTGGCGCCGACTTCGCGGCTCGCCTGCCAGGTGCTGCTCGAGGAGGCGCTTGGAAGCCTCGAGGTGCGCCTGCCGCCCGGCCATGCCGACATGCGGGGGCGCTAGAGGTCTTCGGGCGTGTCAATGTCGCGGTGGATTCCGGGATCGTCCACAGCGACGCGCGTTGCGTCCCCAAGCAGGCTGCGCGCGCCCGCGTCGCCCGACAGGCCTGCAAGCGCGGGGAACCTTGCCCGGGCAAAGCCTGCGGGATTGCCGATGCGGCCGGCGTGCACCGGCACCACGGCCTCGGCACCGCCGGCAAGGCAGTCGGCAAGCGCGCGACAGGTCGCTGGTTGCACGAAGGGCATGTCGCCAAGCGCCACCAGAGCCGCAGACCAGTCGGCCGGCAGGGCCGCAAGGCCAGCCCGGAGGGAGGCCGACAGCCCTTGCGCATGATCGGGCGCGAAGACGTGCGGCAGGTGGGGCACGGCCGCGCGCACCGCATCGGCGTGGGCGCCCGTCACCAGCAGCACCGGTAGGCCGGCGGCTGCCAGGGCCTGCGCCGCGCGCGCGATGATCGGGATGCCGTCGATGGGAAGCGCAAGCTTGGGCGCCCCCATGCGGCGCGCCGATCCTGCCGCCAGCAGCAGGGCGCCGACCGTCATCCGCTCCAGGCCCAGGGCACGGGTCTTCCTGAATCCTCGAGAAGCCCGCCCACCCCCATGCGCGCGACCTCGGCCGAGCTGATCGACAAGCCGGCAGCGAAGCGCTCCAGCACCAGGTCAAGGCCGTTGCGCTTCGGGCTTTTCGCGCAGCCGGGAAGCCCGATCACGGTGGTGGCGCCAAGCTGCCCGAGCACCAGGAGATTGCCCGGGTCGACCGGCATTCCAGTCCGCAAGACAGCGCCGCCGGCCGCGCGGATGGCAGCCGGGATCACGTCTTCCGGGTCCGCCGTTGCGGTGGCACCGGCAACCAGCAGCAGGGGCCAGCGGCCAGCGCGGCGAAGCGCCTCGGCGAGCGGTGCAACGGCATGCGGGACGGGGGCCAGCGGCTCGAGCGCAATCCCCATCCCCTCGAGGCGATCGCGGGTGACCGTCTCGGTCTTGGCGAGCTGCTTGTCCGATGCCTCGCCGAGCAGTGTGGGCAGCAGCGCGGCGCAGATCCCGGCGCGGAAGGGCGCAAGCGACAGGCAGGCTTCCGTCCGGGCCACGGCTGTCACCACCGTTTCGGCAACCGCGAAGGGGATGATCTTGACGGTGGCAACCAGGGCTCCGGCGGCAACCGGGCTCATGGGTGCCAGCGTTGCAATCCCCACTGCTTCGCTCACCGCATTGGCAGCGGCCAGCTTCTCCGGGTCGAGAAGCAGCAGCCCGGCGGCCGTTGCATGCAGGTTGACGCGCCCA
>JBDNCK010000063.1:0-8209 GCA_046719675.1 Sphingomonadaceae bacterium
GCAGTGCAAAAGAAGGTTAACTCTTCTTCTGCTTATTGTCTGTCAATTTCCTTGCGTGTATCGGGGCTTTACTGACTGTTGCAGGGGATTTTTCATGTCCGTTCGGTTCCTGGCGGCAACGGCTGCCGTGATACTTGCGTCTCCGGCGTCCGCAGCGCTGACGCTGACCTACAGCATCGATGGCACCCCGGGCTTCGGCCCCGGCGGCATCGATGCTGCCTTCGAGTTGCCCGGCGGCTATCTCGATGCCGTGCGCGGATTTCCGGTCGTCAACAACTCCGCGCTGGTCCCGCTGGAGCGGGCCGTCGTGCAGGTGAGGGCGAACAACATCCGCAACGAGCTGCACCTTCCCAACGCGGCTTCCGGCATCCCCGTGGTGGACGGCGGCACCGGCGTGACGAGCGCGCTCACCAACTCGCCGCCCTTCGTCGGCAACAACAATGTCCTAGTCGCCAATGGCGTCGCCACCGACTTCACCATCACCCGGGTTGGCAACATCCTCACTTTCACGCTGCTGCCGGCCAGCGGCGCGGTCATGCTGGCGTCGGACTCGCGTACCTCGATCGGCCTCATCGATGCCTTCTCGGTGCGCATCCGCAGCACGGCATCGGGTTCGATCGGCTACAGCAACCTGATGTTCAGCGATTCCGCAGTTTCCGGCCTGATGCTCGCCGACATCTCGGCGTCGGGCGGCGGCGGTGCCATTCGTCTCTTCGAAGGCATTGCGCCGGGCGACTTCACGCTCTCGGGCACGCTGACCCGCAGCTGGACCGGAAGCGAGCCCAATGGCTCGAACCTTGCCACCCAGATCAAGTTCCTGACGACGGGCGGAGTGATTCCCGAGCCTGGCACCTGGGCCATGCTCATCGTCGGCTTCGGGCTGGTGGGCGCTGCCATGCGCCGCCAGCGCCTCGCCGTGGCCTGAGGACCCCGCTTGACTTCGCCTGACGCCCCGGGGGGCGCCGGCTTCGCGCTGGCACCCCCTAGTGGGTTCGGCCGAAGTCGGGTTCGGCCGTGTCCTGTCCGGCGTCGATGATGGCCCGCCGGATCGCGCGCGAAGCCTCGAACCGGCGGAACAGCGTCTCGCCATCCCCCCAGCGGATCGCACGCTGGAGGGCGGCGAGATCCTCGGAAAAGCGCGCCAGGATCTCCAGGACGGCTTCGCGGTTCATCAGGAACACGTCGCGCCACATCGTCGGATCCGATGCGGCAATCCGGGTGAAGTCCCGGAATCCTCCGGCCGAATATTTGATGACTTCGGCCTTGGTCACATCCTCGAGGTCGGACGCCGTGCCAACGATCGAATAGGCAATCAGGTGCGGCAGGTGACTGGTGACGGCAAGCACCAGATCATGATGGCGGGCGTCCATCAGGTCGACCCTGGAGCCGAGTGCCCGCCAGAAGTCGGCGAGGCGCGCCACGGCGTTCCCGTCGGCATTGGCCGGCGGCGTGAGAATGGCCCAGCGCCCCTCGAACAGGGTTGCAAAGCCGGCATCCGGGCCCGATTGCTCGGTGCCGGCAACCGGGTGGGCCGGCACGAGGTGGCGTCCTTCCGGGACGAGTGGCGCCAGCGCTTCGAGCACCGACTGCTTGGATGATCCGACATCGGTGATGACGGCACCCGGCTCCAGCGCGGGCGCGGCCGCGCGCAGGCAGTCCGCCATCGCCCCCAGGGGCACGGCGAGGATGACGAGGTCGCAGCCGCGCACGGCCTCGGCCGGATCCGCGCCAAGCCGGTCGACAAGCGCCAGCTCGGCCACCCGCTGGCGCACCGCGGGCGAGCGATCCTGCCCGCTCAGCACGACGTCGGGCATCCGCAGGCGCACGGCGCGCGCCAGCGACGAGCCGATGAGGCCAAGGCCGATGATGGCCACGCGGGCAAAGGGCGGGCTCATGCCGCGAGGCGCTGCAGGCTCCGGATGACGGTGCCGGTCTCCTCCTCGGTGCCGACCGAAACGCGAAGCGCGTGCGGCAGGCCCTGCCCGGGCAGATGGCGCACGAGAATGCCGTCTGCCTCGAGACCCGCCTTCACCTCGAGGGCAGACATCCGGCCTTCCTCGGGGCAGGTCATCAGCACGAAATTGGCGTGGCTCGGGATGGCGCGCACCCCATGATTGCCAAGGGCGGAAATCGCATCGGCAAGCCGCCCGCGCTCCCTGCGGTTCGCCTCGCGGCAGCGCGACACCCACTCCTGGTCGGCAACCGCGGCTTCGGCGGCCGCGGCGGCGACGGTTGCAAAGGGGAAGGGGGTGCGCACCCGGTTCAGCTCGGCGATGATGGGCTCGGGCCCGGTCGCCCAGCCCACGCGCAGCCCGCCAAGCCCATAGATCTTGGAGAAGGTCCGCGTTGCGACCACATTGGGCATGGCGGTGGCGAGCGCCAGCCCGCCATCGGGATCGGGATCGTCGGAATATTCGGCATAGGCCTGGTCGATCACCAGCACGATGTCCGGGCGCAGGCCGGCATGCAGCCGCGTCACCTCCTCGCGCGGGATCATCGTGCCGGTCGGATTGTTGGGGTTGGCAAGATAGACGACGCGTGTGTCATCGCGCACCGTCGCCAGGATCGCGTCCACGTCCGCGGTATAGTCGCAGTCGGGCGCGGCAAGCGGCACGGCCCCGGCGCGGCGGGCGGCAATCGGATAGACCATGAAGCCATGGCGCACATGCACGACGGTGTCGCCCGGCTTGCAGAAGATGGTGGGAAGCAGTTGCAGGATCTCGTCCGAGCCGGTTCCGCACACGATGCGCTCGGGATCGAGGCCATGGACAAACCCGATCCGCGCGCGCAGCCGGGTGGCGGAACCGTCCGGATAGCGATGGACTCCATGCGCGTGGGCGCGGATGGCCTCGATTGCAACCGGCGAAGGCCCCCAGGGGTTTTCGTTGGAGGACAGCTTGATGGGCTCGCGGCCGGTTGCAAGCCTTGCATCCCCGGGCTTGTAGGGCGTGATGGCCGCAAGCCACGGGTTGGGAGTGGGCAGATGGGTCATGCGCGCCCCTTGGCGCGGTCGGCTGCGAAAAGGCAAGCTTTGCCGGGCGCGCACGTCCTGCTAGGGCGCCGCGCCCGATGAACACCGCCATCCGACACCGCGTGCTGCGCCTGCCGGGCGAGCTTCTGCTCGACAGCGGGCAGCGCCTTGCCCAGCCAGCGATCGCCTATGAGACCCATGGCACGCTGGCGCCGGATGGCGGCAATGCCATCCTTGTCTTCCATGCGCTCACCGGCGACCAGTATGTCGCCCGCACACACCCGGTCACCGGCAAGCCCGGCTGGTGGCACCGGATGGTGGGCGAAGGCAGGCCGGTGGACCCGCAGCGCCACTTCATCCTCTGCGCCAATGTGATTGGCGGCTGCATGGGTTCGGAGGGGCCGGCAACCGCCAACCCGGCAACCGGCCGGCCCTGGGCGCTCGACTTTCCCGTCATCACCATTGCCGACATGGTCCGCGCGCAGGTGGCGCTGCTTGACGCGCTTGGCATCGGGCGGCTGCTAGCCGTCATCGGCGGGTCGATGGGGGGCATGCAGGCGCTGCAGTTCGCCGTGGATCATCCTGCGCGCGCCCGCGCCGTGATCGCGATTGCAACCACGGCCCGCCACTCCGCCCAGAACATTGCCTTTCACGAGGTCGGACGCCAGGCGATCATGGCCGATCCCGACTGGTGCCGCGGCCGGTTCCTCGAGGAAGGCCGCACGCCCCGCGCCGGGCTGGCGGTCGCGCGGATGGCCGCGCACATCACCTATCTGTCGGAAGCCGGGCTGACGGCGCGCTTCGGCCGCCGCCTGCAGGACCGCGAGGCGCTGAGCTTCGGCTTCGACGCCGATTTCCAGATCGAATCCTACCTGCGGCACCAGGGGATGAGCTTCGTCGAGCGATTTGACGCCAATTCCTATCTCTACATCACCCGGGCCATGGACTATTTCGACATCGCCGAGGCCCATGGCGGGTCGCTCGCGGACGCCTTTCGCGGATCGTCTGCGCGCTTTGCGCTCGTCTCCTTCGACAGCGACTGGCTCTATCCCACCGCCGAATCGAAGCGGGTCGTCCAGGCGCTGGTCGCAGCCGGGGCGCATGCCAGCTTCGTCGAGCTCAAGAGCCCCCACGGCCATGATTCCTTCCTGCTCGAGACGCCCGAGCTCAACCGGGTGGTCGATGGCTTCCTTCGAGCCACCGAAACCGCGCCATGAGTTCGCTTCCCTCGCAGCTGCAGCATGTGGCGGCCCTCATCCCGGCGGGGGCAACCGTCCTTGATGTCGGCTGCGCCGATGGCCTGCTGCTTCGGCACCTGCGCGACACCAAGGGCGTGGATGGCCGCGGCCTCGAGATCGACCCGAGGCTGGTGAGCGAGGCCGTCTCCCATGGGCTGTCCGTCGTGCAGGGAGACGCCGATTCGGATCTCGCGGACTTTCCCTCCGACTCGGTGGATTATGCCGTGCTTTCGGGCACGCTGCAGGCCACCCGCGCGCCGGCACGCGTGCTCTCTGAGCTGTTGCGAATCGGGCAGCGGGCCATCATCGCCTTTCCCAACTTCGGGCACTGGCGCGTGCGCCTTGACCTGCTGCTCTCAGGCCGGATGCCGGCCACCGCGAGCCTGCCCGACAGCTGGTTCGAAACGGCCAACATCCACCTTTGCACCGTGAATGATTTCCGGGCGCTTGCGTCTTCGCTTGGCTATCGGATCGACCGCGTCATCCACCTGTCGGGAGACCGACCCGTGACGCGCCACCCGAACCTGCTTGCCGACTATGCGATCTTCCTGCTTGGAAAGGGCTAGACCCGTTCCTGCGCGAGGCGCTCCATCACTTTCCTGTGGAGCCAGATGTTCATTTCCGCGCTGCCATTGAGTTCCCCGGTGTATCCCAGATCCTGCGCCAGTTCCTTGCGGGCAGCGAGCGAGGAATCCATGTTCACGAGCTTCATGAGGTCCACGATCGACGTGCGCCAGTTGTTCGGCTGGCCACGCTTCCTGGCCATGTAGTCGAGCACCGCCTCCACATCGACCGGCTGCTTCTCGGCCGCCGGTTCGGGGGCTGGCTGAGCGGGCTCGGCAGCAGGGGCAGGAGCAGGGGCAGGCGCGGGTGCAGCCTCGATCATCTCCCTGGCTTCCGCGCTTCCGAAGATCGCGTTCTTCAGGCGGCCGAAAATGCTCATGGAATCCTCCTCCTCCTTGGAGCCCGGAGCTATGCCGGAGATTTCATGACAGTTGCAAGCACTCAGGCAGCCGCGCGAAAACCCAGCGGCAGGCCGGCATCCGGCGTGAAGCCATAGAGCGGCTCCTGCGGCAGGGCCTCCTTCAGCACCTGCCTTGCCGTCAGCAGCCGGTCGAGATCGATGCCGGTGCGCAGGCCCATGGCCTCCAGCATGAACACCAGATCCTCCGTCACGATGTTCCCCGAGGCCCCCGGCGCGAAGGGGCAGCCGCCAAGCCCGCCCTGGCTCGCATCGAATGTGGTGATCCCGACATCGAGCCCGGCCACCACATTGGCAAGGCCGAGCCCGCGCGTGTTGTGGAGATGAAGGCCGGTCATCCGCTCGGCGCCGATGGCGCGATGCACGGCCTTGACCAGCGAACGGACCTGGGCGGGATTGGCATAGCCGGTGGTGTCCGAAAGTCCCACCTCGTCGCAGCCGGATGCCAGAAGCCGTTCGGAAAGCTGGACGATCTTCGATTCCGGGATCGGCCCTTCCAGGGTGCAGCCGAACGCCGTCGAAACGGCGCCCTCGAACATGGGGCGCGCGTCCGATGGCAGCGCCCGGAGAAGGTCGACGATGCGCGCAATCTCGTCGAACACCTGTTCGTGCGTGCGCCGCAGGTTCCTGAGGCTGTGGGTCTCGGAAGCGGAAAGCGGCAGGGTGATCTTGTCGGCGCCGGCAGCGATTGCCGCCTGTGCGCCCTTCGCATTGGGCACGAGGGCTGCGACATGGACCTCGGGATGCGCGGCCTTCACGGCCCGCACGACCTCGCCGGTGTCGGCCAGCTGCGGCAGGAGATGGGCGGGAACGAAGCTTCCCACTTCGATCTCGCGCACGCCGGCTGCCACCAGGGCCGCGATCCAGGCCAGCTTGGCTGCCGTCGGCATCACGGGTGCGATCGACTGCAGCCCGTCGCGCGGGCCGACTTCGCTCACCAGCACGTCGATTCCGTCCATCATGGCCATGGCCGGCCCCTTTCTTGGCAATCCCGATTTGTCCGGACATATTGCGCGAAAGGAAACGAAAGGAAACAGGGATGGTTGCACCGCTTGCCGGCGTGAAGGTGGTCGAATTCACCCACATGGTGATGGGCCCGGCAGCCGGGCAGGTGCTCGCCGACCTCGGCGCCGAGGTCGTGAAGGTGGAGCCCATCGGCGGCGATGCGACCCGGCGCCTCCTGGGATCGGGCGCCGGCTTCTTTGCCATGTACAATCGCGGCAAGAAATCCATCTGCCTTGATCTCAAGCATGGCGAGGGGCTGGCCGTTGCGCGCGCGCTGGCAGCCTCCGCCGACATCCTCATCGAGAATTACCGACCCGGCGCCATCGACCGCCTGGGGCTTGGCTGGGCCGATCTCGCCCCGCGCAATCCCCGGCTCATCCATGTGAGCGAGAAGGGCTTTCTTTCCGGCCCCTACGAGCATCGCACCGCGCTCGATGAAGTTGCGCAGATGATGGGCGGGCTTGCCTACATGACCGGCCCGCCCGGCCGGCCGCTGCGCGCGGGGGCGTCCGTCATCGATGTTGCCGGCGGCATGTTCTCGGTGATCGGAGCGCTTGCCGCCCTGCACGAGCGGGAACGCACCGGCCGGGGCCGCAAGGTGACGGCAGCGCTCTTCGAGACGACCGTCTATCTCGTCGGCCAGCACATGGCGCAGAAGGCCGTCACCGGAAAGGCTGCCTCGCCGATGCCGGCGCGCATCTCCGCCTGGGCCATCTATGACGTGTTCGAGACGAAGGACGAGCCGATCTTCATCGGAGTCGTCACCGACAAGCTGTGGGAGACCTTCTGCCGCCTGTTTGCGATGGACGATCTGTGGGCGCGCGAGGAGTGGCGCACCAACAATGCCCGCGTGCTCGCGCGCGAGGAACTGCTGCCGCTGGTGCGGGAACGGATTGGCGCGTTCACCCGCGCCGAGCTGGTGGAGCGGCTGGAAGGCTCGGGCCTTCCGTTTGCGCCCATCGGCCGCCCGGAAGACCTGTTCGAGGATCCGCACCTGCTCGCCTCGGGCGGCCTGCAGCCCGTCACCCTCGACGATGGCACGCTGACCTTCCTGCCGCTGGTGCCGCTCGACATGGACGGCGAACGCCCGGCCTCCGATGGCGTCCTCCCGGCGCCGGGTGCCGACACGGACCGGATCCTGGAGGGGCTTGGTCTTGATCCCGCAGGGCTGAAGGCAAGCGGCGCTGTCGCCTAGTGGGTGCGGGAAAGCTCCCGCATCGCGCGATCGAGGCCGTCGAGCGTCAGCGGATACATCCGGTCTGCCATCAGCGTCTTCATGAGCTGGATCGACTGGCTGTGCGCCCAATGCTGTTCGGGAATCGGATTGAGCCAGACCGCTGAATGATAGACGCTGGTCAGGCGCTCCATCCACACCTGGCCGGCCTCCTCGTTCCAGTGCTCGACCGAGCCGCCCGGATAGGTGATCTCGTACGGAGACATGGAGGCATCGCCCACGAACACCAGCTTGTAGTCATGCGGGTAGGTGTGCATCACCTCGGGCGTGGGGGTCCGCTCCGACCAGCGGCGCCGGTTGTCCTTCCAGAGCGCCTCGTAGGGGCAGTTGTGGAAGTAGAAATATTCCAGGTGCTTGAACTCGGAGCGGGCAGCCGAGAACAGTTCCTCGCAGACCTTCACATGCGGATCCATCGAGCCGCCGACATCGAGGAACAGGAGCAGCTTGACGGCATTGTGCCGCTCGGGCCGCATGACGATGTCGAGCCAGCCCTGCTTGGCTGTGCCCTTGATGGTGGCATCAAGGTCGAGCTCGTCCAGCGCGCCCTCGCGCGCGAACTTCCTGAGGCGCCTGAGCGCCACCTTGATGTTGCGCGTGCCAAGCTCGACCGTGGAATCAAGGTTGCGGAACTCGCGCTTGTCCCAGACCTTGATGGCGCGGTTGTTCCGGTTCCTGTCCTGCCCGATCCGCACGCCCTCGGGGTTGTAGCCATGGGCGCCATAGGGGGATGTGCCGCCGGTTCCGATCCACTTGCTGCCGCCCTGGTGGCGCCCCTTCTG